>JAAYVF010000060.1 GCA_012517325.1 Myxococcales bacterium
CGCAAGCACGTCATCGAGGAATCCACAGTCGCCGATGCTCTGCGCCAACTGGACCCGCTCTGGGACGAGTTATTCCCCGCCGAGCAAGCGCGGATCGTGCAGTTGCTGATCGAGCGCGTGGTGCTGGCCGAGGACGGCATCGAGGTACGCTTCCGGCCCGATGGCTTGAATGCCCTGGCGACCGAACTGGAAGAGAAGGAGTGCGCCAATGATTAACACACCGCCCGGCAAACCGACGATCCGGCGTGACGGCGACTGCATCGTCGTTCACATCCCCATGACCTTCAAACGGCGCGGCGGTCGCAAGGAAATCATCGTGCCGCAGGAATACGAGGGGAAGACGCCGACGAAGCAGCAGGCGCAGAACGCCTTGGTCATGGCCGTCGTGCGCGGCCACATCTGGCGCGATCTGCTGGAGTCAGGGAAGGCCAAGTCCATCGCCGAGATCGCGCGGGCGAACAAAGTGGACGGCTCCTACGTGAGCCGCATGCTCGATCTCACGCTGCTTGCGCCCGACATCATCGAGGCAATTCTGGACGGTAACGAGCCGTCTGGATTGTCACTCACCACGCTCACTCGTCGCCAACCACCGGAGCTTTGGGAAGACCAGCGGCGGGCTTTCGGATTCCCCGAAAAAGCGTTGTAAAATATCCATCTCCAATCGCGACTCTGCTTCTGGCCCTTACCAAGAGCCATTCCCGGCATTGTGACATGACACATTGTGACATGAGTCTCCTCCGAATGTGGGAAATATGCTATGATCCTTACAAGAAGGAATCGAGGCTGCCGAAGCACCAAACAACTTCACGGAGGGGACTTCCATGAAACGGGCGCAATTTTCCATCGTGGTCGGCGTGGTGTTGGCACTGACCGTGGTGACAGCACTCGCCGCCGACACCTCGACCAAGGCGGGCATCAACCTGACCAAGGAGTTCACGGTCCTGGGAAAGAAGGTCGTCGTCGACATCGCGAGTCCGGGTCGTGTAGAGATTACTGTGGATGGCAAGCTCCGGTACACGGGCGGGCCGGGGTTTCCTACGGAGACTCACGGAGGCTACAAGAGCCATAAGGCACCTGGGTCTCCCGATGTGGAAGGCGTCTGCGTCGCTGCGGATTTCGCCGACGTGGTCCACCTCAAGGATCACTCGGTCCTCGTCTTCGAAACCTGGTACAAAGTCGAGAACGGCCTCCTGGGCCGGGTCTGGCTGGAGAGCGTATGGCCGACTGACGAAAAAGGCGTGGTGGACGGCTATCTCATGAATCACGATGGAACGTACCATGACTGCATCGAAACGCTACCCGCCGGGACGGACCCCATGAAAGCTCAAACAGCCGTGAAGACAGTTTCCAAGAAGGGTGATACGGAATTTCAATACCGCTGCGGTGGGTGGGGCGAACACCCTGCAAGCACGGCGGTCTACAAACGGGTGCTTCAATACGACATCGTGGAGCCGCCGATTTCGGATAAATAGCTTTAGCTGGTTATTAATTGCATTTTTATGGCGTAAAGTGGCGAATTTGCGGTGCCTCGGCCTGGGTTGCTCCGTAAGTAAAATAATCTTCGCCATCCTCGTTCCGGCTTCGCGCTTTCTCTATTCTGCGTAAAAATCCAGATATCGCTTTATTATCAGCGGCTTACGCCATGACTTCGCGCACCGCATTTCGACGCCAGTCCCGCTTGCTACTCCAACCAAGCGTTTCTCGGAAAGAGCGTGCCTGCCTCGCAAGCCATTGATATTCCACATTTTCTTTGCGATCGGACTTGATGGGCAAAGTCCGAACGACATGGAGAAAGAGAGAGAAAAGGGGGCCTTTTGGGGGCAAAATAGGGGTTTTGGGGTGAGAGTCAGTCCGATCAGAGCAGGCCGCCCGGAGCGGTGCGGACCTTGGAAAATCCTTTTATTTCCTGCACTTATACGCCACAAACGGCAGTCGCCCCGAGGTGGGGCTACAGAACTGAGAGACCGTCCTTTTCAGGGGAAAGTGGTGGAGCAAACAAGAGTCGAACCTTCCTCCGAGTCTCGTTTCGCTCCGCGCAAATATCGATGTTGAAAAATCAAAGGCGTGATTGAGATGGTAGAGTACAAGAAAAAATTAGTTTGTCAAGTAAGGTGAGAGATTTCTAAATTATTCGATTGGAGATTGTCGTGTCGAAAAGGTGAAAGACGGACCGTCGGCTTTCACTTTTGTGCCGGGGGCTGGGGAGATTTTTAAAGCGAGAAGCGCCCTATTCGCCGATGGTGATCGTGGCGGGGGTGAGCTTCTGGAAGAGCGACTCGTTGAGTTCGGCCGCGAGGTCGGAGCTGGGCGAGAAGTAATCGGGGTACAGGCCGGAGTTGGTCAGCACGGCGAAAATCTTGTATTCGCCCGGTTCCAGGTCGAAGTTGTCGATGATCCAGGTCAGGCTGAACTGTTGCACCTCGCCGGGATTAAGCGTCACTTCCTGCGCCTGGGAACCCTGCCCCGGGAACAGGCCGCCGACGACGGTCGTGCCCTCGTAACGCACCGCGAAGGCCGCCATCGGGCTGGTCAGCGAGTAGAGCGTGATCGGCTCGTCCGTGACGTTCAACGCCTCGAGGGTGATGAAAACCGTGTCGCCGTAGGTGTAGGTCAGCTTGTCGGGCAACACGTCGAAGACGATCTGCTGGGTCAGCTCCATGTTGTCCAATTCGGTTTCGGGGATTCCCTTGACGACCGTGAACGACTGCTCGCTCGAGGAAAAGAACGGATAGGAAGCGCGCAGGGTCCACTCGCCGTCGGCCAGTTCGTTGAGCAGCGAAAACTTGCCTTCGGCATCGGTAATGAGGTTGATGTCGATTTCCTCGAGTTCCACCGAAATACCGCTGTGCTCGGTCATGTTTTCCAACAATGCCCGGCCCTGCACCTCGGGCGGCGTGGTGCTCTCGTTCACCTCGTCGAAACCGACTTTAATTACGCCGTCATCGCCGCAAGCCAGGGGCAGAAGAACGGCGGCAATGAGCAGAATGAATGTAAATACGCGTGCCACCGAAACGTCTCCTTCAAAACCCAGACGGGTTTTTACAACCAATCAAATAAGAAAGCAAGTTCCATGCCGTTTCCAAAATGCCGCGATAATCGGCAGTTACGCCACTCATGGAACCTCGCTCGTCAACTTTCCGTGACGCTTTTTCAAGAATTCGGCACTCCGTGCCTAAAAATCAACCGTTAAACCCAGGGCATACAAGTTTTTCGTAAAGCTCAGATCGGCAAAGGACGAATCGCTCCAATACCGGTGATAGCCGGCGAACAGGCTCAGGTAATCGTTGAAGCCGTGCGTCAGCCGCAACTCGATCTGGTTGTAGTTCTCGTCGTCCTCCTCGATCGAGTAGCTGTGCGGGATCAAGACCTTTTCGGCCGAGTTCCGGAACTGGAACACGCCCAGAAAATGCACGCTGGTATCCTGGAAGATGTACTGCGACAGCCCCAGCATGACGCGGTGGTTGTTGTAGGAGTCGCCGTACGAGTTGGAATCGTTGACCTGATAGGTGTAGGTGAGATTGGCCAGGAACGGCAGCGTCTCGAAAAAGGTCTTCTGATAGCGCCCGCTCAGGCTGAATTCGTGCAGGTGATCGACGCGCAGATCGTTCTCCTCCACCAGAACGATGTCGCTCGCGCCGATGTCCTTCAGCGCCTTATACGGATAGGTCTTGATTTCGTAGTCGTAACCCAGGCCGACCGAGAAAACGCGCTCGTAATCGTAGCGCGCCTCGGCGCCGTAAAGCTGGGTCCAGTAGTCGTACCAGCTCGAACCGCGGTAATCGAACTCGCTGTACTCGGCGTGCACGCCGGTGTACAGGCTTTGCAGAAACGTCTTGCCGGCGAACGCCCGGCCGGTCCACTTCAAATAGTCTTCCTGCGCGTCGGCGACGTTGCGCAACTTGACCGACCCGAGCACTCCCATCTGGACCGTGGGAAGCGACGAATTGGTGTAGCCCAGTTGCAACTGGTTGATGACGGCGCTTTCGTCGGACTCGTGAAAATAGAGTTTGCCCCCCACCTGGTAATTGGTCAGTAAGAGATTGGCCGGCGTGATGGCCCAATGCAAACCAAAGTCGTAGAACAACCGGCCCAGTTCGTCGAGCGTCCGGTCGCGGTTGGTCTTGTAGACGTTGTCGTCGTACTCGAGCGAAATCGCCGCGCGATTGCTCAGCTCCACCTCGCCGGCCCGGGCCCACGGCGGCGCCGCGAGCCAGACCAGGAACAGGAGCAGCAACCATCGCCCCCCAGGCCGGATGCGTCTTGGTTTCATGTGCTCATCCATCCGCAACGATTTTCGTCCGCGGGGTCCACGTGCCGGAACGATTCGCGGCGGCGCAGCTCGCGGGCTTTTTTTCGCAACTCGTCCGCCTTGGCCGCAAACTGGCTTTCCAGGCGGTCGAGCAAGGCTCGTTCGTGTTTCAAGCGCCGGAGGTCGGCGTCGACCGATCGCGCCGCCCGCTCGCCGACCGGCGGCTTTTCGGGTTCGAGGGTCAGCGGCGGCACGTGGGTGCCGGCCTCGGTGCCCTCGGTCGGCGGCGAAACAGTGGGTTCGTTGCTCTTGGTGGTCTCGCGCAGGAATTTGGTGCCTTCCTCGAAGAGGTTCATTTCCTTGACCATGTGGTTCATTTCCTGCGACAGCTTGGCTTCCCGCTGCAACCGCTGGATTTCGCGATCCAGCTCGCGCTTCGCCAGGCGGATCTTGCCGACCAGGTCGGTCAGGATGTCGGCCTTGGCAAGCAATTCGTCGGGGCCGTCGCTCTCGCTTTCGACGACCGCCAGCCCGCTGAAATCGTTTTCGATCGACAGTTGGGTCCACCACGGCGCGCGGTTCTGTTCGAGCACGTAGAAGCGGTGCACCAGCCCGGTCGCGGCCTTGCGGTCGGGCGTTTCCCGCAACTGGCGCACGACCAGCTCCATTTCCGCCGTATAGGCGCGGTAGACGACATCGCGCTTGGCCTGGCGGGCGAGCGCGTTTTGCGACAGGCGCTGGGCGACCTCGCCGAGTTGGTTGGAAAGCTCGAGGTTGCGGGCCAGCAGTTTTTCGAGGCGCAGCCGGCCCAGCAGGCCCGGATTGGATTCCTGGATGCTTTCGATCTCGTCGGCGATTTTCGCCTGCTGCCCCAGTAGTGATTTTTGCATTTCGACGAGGCTGCGGTATTCGTCGACCAATTGCTGGTACTGCGCCTTCAGCAGGCGGACGGTCGGCGGATCGAACGGCTCGACTTGGGCGAATGCCGGCCCGGCCAGCGCCAGGAAAAGCAAGGCGAACGCCGCCGCAAGCCAGCGGCGAAGGCGATCGGTTCCGGCAAAACGCTTTTGCATCGGGGTTCAGATCAATCCGTATTTTTCGAGTTTGTAATACAGGGCGCTGGTCTTGACGCCCAGAATCCGGGCCGTTTCGGTTTTCACGCCGCCGGCCAGGCGGAACGCTTCCTTGACCAGATCCCGCTCGATGTCGTCGAGCAGTTCGGGCAGCGGCTTGCTGCCCAATTCGGGGCGCCACGACGGCTCTTTGCATTCGCCGGTGATGAAGCTGGGCAGATCGGCGGCGGTGATCGTTTCGCCCTCGCAGAGCACCATCGTCTGCTCGATGACGTTTTCCAGTTCGCGGATGTTTCCCGGCCAACTGTAGGCGCTGAGTTGGCGCATGGCGGCGTCGTCGAGGGCGCGGATCTGCTTGCGCGTGCGCGCCGCCAGCTTGGTCAGGAAATGGTGGATCAAGAGCGGCAGGTCGTCGAGCCGTTCGCGGAGCGGCGGCACCTCGAGCGGGATGATGTGCATGCGGTAATACAGATCCTCGCGGAACGTACCCTTCTTGATCTCTTCCTTCAGATCCTTGTTCGTGGCGGTCACCATGCGGACGTCGACCTTGATCGTCGTCGTGCCGCCGACCCGCTCGAATTCGCGCTCCTGCATCACCCGCAACAGCTTCAACTGGATCATCGGACTGATGTCGCCGATTTCGTCGAGAAACAGCGTGCCTTTGTCGGCCAGTTCGAACCGCCCCAGCCGCCGCTTGTAGGCGCCGGTGAACGAGCCCTTTTCGTGGCCGAACAATTCGCTTTCCAGTACGCCCTCGGCAAGCGCCGCGCAGTTGAGCTTGATGAAGGGCCCCTCGGCCCGCGAACTGGCCTCGTGAATCGCGCGGGCGATCAGTTCCTTGCCGGTGCCGCTTTCGCCGTGGATGAACACGGTGGAGTCGCCGACGGCGATTTTCTTGATCGTTTCCTTGATGCGCCGCATGCTTTCCGAGTTGCCGATCATCTCCTCGGGGCGAAATTCGGCGCGCTCGGCCTCGCGCAGGTAGGCGTTTTCGTGTTCGAGGCGGCTTTTCTCCTTGGCCAACTGGTGGTGTTCCAGCGCCTTTTCGACCCGGAAGCGCAGTTCGTCCTGCGAGAACGGCTTGGTGATGAAATCGAAGGCGCCCTTGCGCATCGCCTCGACCGCGGTTTCGATGGTGCCGTAGGCGGTGATCAGCATGACGACGCAATCGGGATTGCGCGACTTGACCTCCTCCAACACCTCGAGGCCGTCCATGCCCTCCATGCGCAGATCGGTCAGCACCAGGTCGATGTGATTCATCTCGAAGATTTGCAGGCCCTCCGGCCCGTTGCCGGCGGCGAACGCCTTGTGCCCCAGTTTGGCGATGATGACCGCCATGCCCTCGCGCATGGTCTGGTTGTCGTCGATGATCAGTATCTGGCTCATTTCTTCTCCTCGACCGGCGGTTGCGGGAACACCAGACAGACGCGGGTGCCTTCGCCGACCCGGCTGTCCAGCCCGACCCGGCCGCCGTGCGATTCCATGATTTTTCTTGCAAACGGCAGGCCGAGACCGGTCCCTTTTTCCTTGGTGGTGAAAAACGGCGTGAACAGGTTGGCGCGGATCTCCTCCGGAATGCCCTTGCCCGAATCGGCCACGCAGATTTGCAGTTCCCCCGACGGCAGGTGCGCGCTCACGGTCAGCTTGCCGCCCTCGGGCATGGCCTGGATGGCATTGAGCAACAGGTTATGTAACGCCCGGCGCACCAGGTCCGGATCGAAGTAGGCCTCCTGGATCGCCTCGTCCACCTGCTTGTACAGGGCGATGCCGAGCGGCTCGGCCATCCCCGCGTAGACCAGCAGCAATTCGGTGATGAATTCGTCCAGCGGCACCTTTTTCGGATCGGGCGTCTGTTCGCGCGTGAAGTCGAGAAACTCGTTGAGGACCGCCCCCAGGGATTTGACCTCCTGCCGGATTTTGTCGACGTGCGGCACCAGGTCCGGCCGGGAGCCCAATTCGTCGCCGAGGATGTCGCAATACAGCGACATGCCGCCGAGCGGATTGCGCACCTCGTGGGCGATGCCGCGCAGCATCATCTGCAGGTAGCGGTCGCGCTCCACGATGCGCTGACGCATGTCGTTGAGCGTGTCGGCCAGCACCTCGATCTCGTCGCCGGTATCCTCCGCGATCGGCAAGCCGTAATCGCCGTCGCCGATGCGCGCCGCCATGCCGGCCAGGCGGCGCAACGGGCGCACCAGGCGGCGGGCGAAGAGGATCACGGCCAGGGCGAACAGCAGCAAGCCGAACAGGCTGAACAGGAACAGGTTGCGGCGGACGCGGCGTAGCGGCTCGAAAAACCGCACGTCGGCGTCGACGCCGACCAGCGCCACCGGCGCGCCGTCGACCAGTAGCGGCGCGTAACCCGTTTTGTAAAACAAGCCGTCCCGGGCCAGAAACATGGTCGAGGCGGTCGCCAGGCCTTGCTGCACCTGCCGGAGTTCACGGCGATGGCCGGTCAATTGGTACATCTGCTGGCCGATGCGGCTTTGGTCGTCGGTGTCGAAAAGGATCGACTGATCCAGGCGGGTCACGAAAATCCGCGAAGCCTCGTTGTCGTGGGCCAGGCGGCGCATTTTCTCGACCAGCCCGCGATAGGCATGACCGTTTTCGTCGCCGAATTGGAACAACAGCACCTGCGAAATCTCCACTTCCGCCGCGGCGCTGCGCGCCAGGCCGACCAGCCGCCGGCCCATCTCGTCCTCGAGGTTGGTGCGGGCCTGGAAATAGAAATAGACGCTGATCACTGCCAGCAGCAGCGTGGCCGGGGCCAGGGTAATGAGCAGCATTTTGGTCAGGATGCTGCGGCGCAGGAGCGAACGTCGCGCCATTTTATTCCCCCGCCAGCCAGGCGCCGCGCGTCCATTCGACGGCGGGCGGCTCCGACCAGACGACTTCGAAAATATCGAAGCGGATCTCCGGCGGATCGATTTTTTGCTGCCGGCAATACAACAAGGCCAGTTGCTCCAGTTTGCGCCGTTTGCGCCGATGCACCGCCTCGGCCGGACGGCCGAATTCCGTCGCCGCGCGGCTTTTCACCTCGACGAACGCCAGCGCCTGGCGATCGACCACGATCAGGTCGACCTCGCCCGCCGGGCAGCGCCAGTTGCGCGCCGCCACCCGTCCGCCCCGCCGGCGAATATGGCGGCAAGCCAACTCCTCGGCCTGCCGTCCCCGTTGCCCGCGCCCGTCGGCGGCGGCCGTTTCGCCGGTCGAACCGGTCAACAGGCGGCGGATCCATTCTCTCATGGTTCGCCGTTTCCGACGCCATGAAACGTTTGCCGATGCAAGCAGCACGGCCCGTGCCGGCGCAGGGCGGCGAGGTGCTCGGGCGTGCCGTAGCCCTTGTTTTCGCGCCAATGATAAACGTCGAAGCGTTCGTGCAACCGCAGCATGATGTCGTCGCGCGTCACCTTGGCGACGATCGACGCCGCGGCGATCGACAGGCTCAACCGATCGCCCTTCACGATCGTCCGCTGTTCGAGCACGGTCGGCAGCCGCTGGTTGCCGTCGATCAACAGAAAATCGGGCCGGACCGGCAGATGCGCGACCGCCGCCAGCATGGCCTGTTTGGTTTCCGCGAGGATGTTCGTCCGGTCGATGCGCCGCGCGCTGCGCACGCCGACGCCGACGCCCAGGGCGGCGCGAAGAATCCGCGGCAACAGCTCGCGACGTTCCCGGTCGGTCAGCAGCTTGGAATCGGTCACGCCGGGCAGGTCGGCGTCCGGCGGCAGCACGACCGCCGCAGCCACCACCGGTCCGGCCAGACAACCCCGGCCGGCCTCGTCGATGCCCGCCACGCACAAACGACGCCGCCACAACAGCCGCTCGTGCAACAGCATGTCCGCCACCCGGTCGGCGGGCTCCAGTTCCAGGCCCGGTTGATTCAAACCCGCGTTTCCTCCCCCGCCGACGAGCGGCCGGCCTCGCTCGAGGTTTCGGCCCGCGGACCCGATTCCGCCAAAATTACCGGCCGTTATCGGCACATGAATGCCGTTAGCTTACCGGTTTTAGCGGCGGGTGTCAAAAATTCGCTAGTCGCCGGCGAGGAATTTTTAAGGAAAGGTTTGCCAGGAACCGCCCCACCACGATTTGGTGGGCCTGGTGAATAGCTGAGTGAAAAGCTGGACATCGAACAAAAATCGCAAACCGACCTGGTGCCGCAATTGCAAGCCCTCGGCGTTGTCGCCCACCGGCGCATCCAGCCGGTAAAAAACGCCCGCCAGATGAACCTTGCCCTCGCGTGGCGTCGCGCCGGTTTCGATGGGGTAGTCGAACGCGACCGCCGGGCCGATGGAGACGACCGAAAACTTGCCGATCGTCACCGCGAAGCTCGGGCCCAGGGTGAGATACTTGAAGCCGAGCCGCGCCTCGCCGCGCAGTTGGCCGGTTTGGGAAACCGGCATGGCACCGCCCTCCGCCTGCAGCATGAACGAAAAATCGCCAATGTGGCCGCAGCCCAGCCCGCCGCCGAGATAGGCGTCGGTGCTGTCGGAGATGTCGTCTTTTTCCGGTAGGAACTGCCCGGCGGCCGTCAGAAACGGCCCGAACGACAGCCAATAGTTCTCGCCGGCCGGCGTCGCCCACGCCGCCGCCGCGCAGCCGAGTATAAGAATCGTCGCCAGCCGGATCGCTCTCATCATGGATTACCTGCAAGCTGATTTCGCCGAATTATAATCGCGGTTCGGCCGACATGCCAGCAAGTGGGATTCGCCCGCCAGGTCTTGCCCAAGCAAACGTCGGTCGCGCCTATAAAAAAACCCGGGGACAAGCCCCGGGTTTTAGCAAAACTAAAAATCAATCAACCGGCGTGGCAACCCGCACAAGAGGTCGGGCCTTTGCCGGCGGCCGTGTGGCAAGCTTTGCACTGTTTGTGGAAAGCGTCTTTGCCTTTCAGACCGTTGGCTTTCGAGCCGGTGGCGTCATGGCAGCCTTTGCAATTGGTGTTTTGACCGGTGTGGTGGCATTTCTTGCAATCGTTGGCGGCATAACCGGCATGCGCCTTGTGCGTGAACTTCACCACTTTGGCCGCGCCGCCCTTCGACATCTCGATGACGTCGGTGACGGCCAGCGCCGCGCCGGCGATAGCCATGACAAAGGCCACCGCGATGATCCCTGCCAATGCTCTCTTCATGTGTTCCTCCTTTATCGACAAACCAATACAGACTTGCTAATGCAAGGGTTGCATCCCCGATACCGGTATTCATTATTGCATATTCAAGTCGGCTTGGCTAGCGCTTTTTCTGCGGGCGATTTCCGCTTCCCGTTTGATCCGCTCCAGTTCAAGCGGATGCTCGTGCTCCATCTGCTCCTCGGTCATTTTGCCGGTCAGCCAGTGCGTGGCCATCGGCGCGACATCCGGATTGCACAATACGGAATAGAAATGCCAGATGATGATGGCCAGTGTCGCGAGAATGGCTTCCATGTAATGGACGATATTGGCGACGTCAATGGCCCAAAGTGGAAGGAATTTCAGGAATAATTCCTCGAACCACAACATCAGGCCGGTGAGCACCATGACCACCGTCCCCCAGACCATCGCCAGATATTCCATCTTTTCGATATAGGAAAAACGATCGAATTTTGGCTTCTTTTTCCAGAGGCCCAGGTTGTAGGCGAGCATGTAAACCATGTCGTAGGCGTCTTTCATGTTCGGCAACATGCCCGTGAAATAACCCCGGCCGCGGCGGGTCAAGGCCACCCAATAGGTATGATAAATCGCCCAGATGATCATCAAAATCGCGGCGAAGCGGTGCACGTAGGCGCGGATCGTCTCATTCAGTTCGCCCGATAAACCGGGAATCGTCCAGCCGAAGACCAGAGCGAAACCGGAAATAACCAACAGGCTGAAACTGAACATCAGCAAGAGGTGTTGGTAGCGTTCGTTCCGGCTCAGGCGATCATATTCGCCCATCGCTTTCATCCGCCGGACGTGCGCCCGAATTTTTTTCAGCCAGTCGAGCAGGTTGTGCAACAGCATGAAGCCGAGCACCGACGGGATCAGCGCGAGGTAGGCCCAGCGGACCCAGTACTGAACCTTCTCGCCGATCGTGCCGGCGTTTTCGCCGATCGACGGGTGAACCTTGCCCACGGCCGCGCCTTTGCCGATTCCCGGGTGGCACGCGCCGCACGTGGCGACGAGATTGTTCGGGTGGATGGAACTGCGCGGATCGGCGCTGGAAAGAATGGCGTGCGCGCCGTGACAACTGGCGCAACCGGCGGCGCGCAAGTCGCCCTTTTTCATCGCCAGGCCGTGGAAGCTGCCGGTGTAACTTTGCGTCGTGGAGCGGATGCCGAAACGATCGTTGATCCGCTCGGCCTGGTGGCATTCGCCGCAGACGTTTTCCACGCTCCGGTAACCGTAAACCTGCGAGTTTTTATCTTTGACCGCGCGGATGTTGTGGCTGCCGTGGCAATCGTTGCAGGTCGGGCTGGACAAGTTGCCGCGCTTGATCGCGGCGCCGTGCACGCTCAGTTCGAAATCCTGCCGTTCCTTTTGGTGGCACTTGCCGCAATTCTCGGCAAGATTGGCCTTGCCGGTTTTGCCGCCGTAGATTTGCGCTTCGTGGCTGTCGTGGCAGTCGTTGCAGGTGGCGTTGATTTTCTTGCCGTCCTTGCGCTGGGCGTGAATGCTTTGCGCCCATTCGTCGAACGCCTGATTGCGGGGCTGGTCGGGCATTTTGCCCTTGGCGTGACAGGCGCCGCAATTCTGCGCCATCTTCTCCCGGTTGGTACGGGAATTCGCGTCGGTCGAGGAAAGAATCGCGTGTCCGCCGTGGCAATCGGCGCAGACGGGGCCCAGCGAATTGCCGGCCTGACGGGCGCTGAAATGCGCCGACCGTTCGTAGGCCTTGGCCGAGTCGTCGTGGCACTGGGCGCAATGCACGCCGGAAAGTTTGGCCGCGTGATTGAGTTTGGCGATGTCGGCGTGGCACAGCAGGCAATCCGCGCCGTGCACGGATTTTTTCAGCGCTTCCAGATCGGTTTTCATCGCCACGCCGGCGCGCGCCGGGTCCGCCTTGGGATAAGCCGGCCGCCAGTCGGGCGGCACCGCGTCCACCATACCGGCGCGATCTTCCGGTCCGGCGCCGTCGATCGTGCCGTCGTGACAGCCCATGCATTCGGCGGCGGTCGGCTTCGGAGGCGGCGCTGCCTGGCCCCAGGCGTGGGCGGGTGTGAAGAGCGCCAACACGATTCCACAAAGGATCGCGTAAACACCTAAAAATAAGCCCGTTTTCCGCATGCGGGTTCGCCCTCTCGATGAGTGAAACATTGCTGGAAGGGTACGGGGCTGTACTCAAAAAGTCAACAAATTGATGAATTTTATTTTACGCACCCGGTCACAATTCAAGTAAAGCGCGCCGGATCCGTTCCAGTCCTTTTTCAATCTGATCCATCGAGGTCGCATAACTGAGCCGGATGTTGGCATCCTGCCCGAAACCGATGCCCGGCACGGCGGCCACTTGCACCGCGTCGAGCAAGTACTCGCACATCGCCAGGGAACCGTCGATCGTCTTCCCCTGGTAGGTCTTGCCGTAGTAGGAACTGACTTTCGGAAAGACGTAGAAAGCGCCCTCGGGATTGAAACATTCCACCCCCGGAATGTTCCGCAGAAACTCGACCATCACGTTGCGCCGTTTCGCGAACATCGCCACCATCTCCCGAATGATATCCGGCGAACCCTTCAGCGCCGCGATCGCGCCGGCCTGGGCGAAACTCGTGGCGTTGCTGGTGGATTGGCTGAGCAGGCGGCTCATCATCTCGATCAGCGGTTCCGGCCCGACGGCCCACCCGATGCGCCAGCCGGTCATCGCGTAGGTTTTCGAGGCGCCGGAAACGATGATCGTGCGTTCGAACAGATCATTGCCGACGGTGGGGAAGCTGACGAATTCAAAGCCGTCGTAGACCAGGTATTCATAAATTTCGTCGGCGATCACCCACAGGTTTTTCTCGCGCGCGACTTCGGCGAGCGCTTCGAGTTCGCGCCGCGAGTAGGTCGCGCCGGTCGGGTTGCTGGGGCTGTTGAGCACGAGCACCTTGGTGCGCGGCGTGATGGCGGCGCGCAATTGTTCGGCCGACAAGCGGAACGAAGTGCTCTCGTCGGTCGGCAGAATCACGGCCTCGCCTTCCGCCAGCCAGACCATTTCGGGGTAGCTCACCCAGTAGGGCGCGGGGATGATCACCTCGTCGCCCGGATCGAGCAGCAATTGAAAAACATTGTACAACGCGTGCTTGGCGCCGCAGCAGATCGCCACGTTTTTCGGGCTCGCCGGCAGGCCGTACCGGCTTTGGTAGAAGTCCGCCACCGCCTGGCGCAATTGCGGCATGCCCGCCGCCGGCGTGTAACGAGTCAGGCCCTCGTTCAAGCCCTTGATGGCCGCGTCGCGGATGTGCGGCGGGGTGTCGAAATCCGGTTCGCCGGCTCCGAAGCCCACCACGTCCAACCCTTGCGCCTTGAGCGCCTTGGCCTTGGCGTCGACGGCCAGGGTGATCGATGGATTCAATTTGGCGATGCGTTTGGCGAATGGCATGGCGCGCTCCTTGTGCCTAGGACAGGTGTTCCTGCTGCACCTGATCGACTTTTTCTTTCAGCCGTTGCAGGACATTCGGCGGCACCATGCTGGAGACGTCGCCGCCGAAGAAAACGATTTCCTTGACCATGCGGGAAGACAGGTAAATGTACGGTTCGCTGGCCATCAGGCAAAGGGTTTCGACGTTGGGCTGCAGATTGCGGTTGGTGATGGCCATCTGGAATTCGTAGTCGAAATCGGAAATCGCGCGCAGCCCGCGGATCACCACCTTGGCGCCGACGCGGTTCAGGTAATGGATCAACAGATCGTCGAAGCTCTCGACGCGGATTTTTGTGTTGCCCAACGCTTCCCGGATCAATTCGATCCGTTCGGCGGCGGTGAACAAGGTCTTTTTGCGTGGATTGACGGCCACGGCGACGATCAGGTTTTCGAACACGCAATGCGCGCGCTTGATCAGATCGACGTGCCCGTTGGTGATCGGATCGAAGCTTCCCGGATAAACGGCTAGCTTGGACATGTTTCCCCTTCCATTCGCAATTTGAAAAAGGTCACCATGGAATCGCCGTAGCGGCGCTCGTCATACACCGCAAACGCCGCCGGGGCGGTCAACGCCTCTTTCGGATGCCGCTTGACGATCACCAGCCCCTCCGGCTTGACCAGCCGGCCGGCGGCGGTCGCCTGGAGCGCTTCGACCAGCAGGTGTTTCGGATACGGCGGATCCAGAAAAACCAGGTCGAACGGACCATCCTTTCCCAAGTGGTGTGCGGCGCGGATGAAATCCGCGGTCATCACCCGGGCGCGGTCGGCCAGCCGCCATTCCGCGAGCAACTCCTCCAGATAGCCGGCGGTGGGCCGATGCTGCTCCACGAAAACCACTTCGGCCGCGCCGCGCGACAGGCACTCCAGGCCCAACAACCCCGTTCCGGCAAAGGCGTCCAGCACCCGGGCGTCGGGCAGGCGCGACAACAGAATGCTGAAAATAGCCTCGCGAACCCGTTCCAGCGCCGGCCGCAAATGTCGAGACGCGGGTGTGTGAATCCGCCTGCCCCGCAAACTCCCGCCGGTGATGCGCAATGCTTCGTCCTCCCGGCGAACCGGCCCCTCAGCCCATTGTACCATCCGTTGGTTCCGCGCATCTTAATCAAAGTCGGACGGCGTTTCAACATAATCCTTATCGCATTTGGAAATGCTCGCAGGCCGTCCGCATGCGAAGAACTTATGACGCTATGTATAATCAGGCTGATCTGTCAGAGGCATGTCTCTCCAGGGTAGTATAACTCGGTGCCCGGGTTGCCTCCCTGTCCGTGGCAGAAGCCGTTCGGGTCGTCTTCGGTCGTGTCACCCGCGCACAGGCCGTAGATGTTGAGCACCATGAAGGTCGGATCGTCGACCGATCCGTAGCATGGAGTCGCAAACTCCGGTGTAACGGTGTCCAGGTTCATGGTCGCGCCGGCGGGGATCATCGCAAAGACCAGCGCGGGTAAAAGAACGGTATACGATGAAAAGGTCGGCGTTACGAACAGGGAGATCGAATCGCCGTAGGCCACATTTTCGGCAACCTTGTCCGGCGTGATGGTTCGGAAGTTGATTTGATCCGTTTCAGCCGGCCACAGATATACGTCCATCGCCTGGGGCCTGATGTCCTGCAGCAGGTTGAGGATATTCAACGGCCACTGAACGTCCGGCGCGGTTGTCGTCAGAGGAAAGAACGACATATCCGGACCGTTGACTTCGTGCAATACATTGCTGACCATACTTGTCGTATTCACCGCCAGGTCGAACTCGAGGGTGTCCCGGCTGGCGTCTTCGATCACCAGCGTCGCCGTGTAGTGTCCGGCCGGCAGGTGCATCCAGCAGGCTCCTTCATTGCCGCTCGGCACCCGCAAATGCAGATCGGCACCGTCGAGCAGCATTTCGTAAGCGGATTCCGGATCGAACTTGAAAAACCTGGTGCGAAGTGTTGCTTTATCGGCCACGGGTTGCCAACTGTCGTTCTGGGCCGCATGGTTTGTGCAAGCGTCCATGTAAATATCGGGTGTAGTGTCGTCGTTATCGTCGTCGGTATCATTGTCATCGTCGGGCGATGAATCGTCGTCATCGACAGGCGAATCGTCGTCCGACCCGGTGCAATCGCATTTGCAACAATCGCAGTCGTCTTCACGGGAGCAGCCGAGGAAAAAAAGAAAAGCGAGGAGAGCGGCGCACACCAGAACGTAAATTATCAAATAGCGCATGATTACCGTCCTTTTGTGCCGGTTCAGCCTGAAATGGACTGAAGCCGTTTTTTGCTAGCGCAAAGGCGCATTCCTTTGCACCGGCGTTTTTCGCACGTCGAGCCTGGGTTTTCTGAAGCATCGAGGGTCTATCGTCCGATGGGATTTCGGACGGGACCGTGGAAGCCCGCGCCTCCACGCTCCACTTATCGGCTCGATGATCCACGCTGAGTTACCCATTGGTGGGTTGCTCTCCACGCTTTTTAAAGCTCAGGATGTAGTGAGACCGTCGAAACACAGCAGAACCCACCTCATTATCGCCTGTCGCTCGTCACCTCACCGCCATCGCAAGGATCGACTTTCAACTGGCACTCCAGGAAAAGACGGATTGAATTATACCATTAAGGAAAATTATTCTCGCACAAATTGTTGATGCCCTTTCAACCCTTTGTCAATCTCATGTTTTCCTCAATCCGCTTTTTCAAGAACCGATAGACCGTGGACAGGTCCTTCGCCATCATCTCCTTGGGCTTGAGCTTACCAATCCCGAACTACTTGATTTTTACTTCGAGTTCCTCGCCCTTGAGCATGAAATGCGGCTTGGCGGGGTTGGGTTCGAGCTTCTCCAGTTCCGCAGGGATTCGACCTTGCTCACCCCGCCCTGAGTCCATTCGAAGGGCCATGAATTGCGACTTCGTCTTGGCGATGGAGATGCCGTGCTTCTTCATAATCGATGGGGGGATTCTACTTGCCAGGAAGCTTGATGAAGTCGCCATTGGTCCGATAAATCGAAATGCAGCGCTTTTTGCGCGCGTCTTGCAGAAGAGGCCGCCGCCTCTCCTGAATACGATCCGACAACCTGATCCGCTGTAACTCCCGGGGAGCCATCGAAATCATGTCCTTCTTCATGGGGGACATAATCGCTAAGCAGTTACAGGGGACAAAGTCGCTAAGCTAATACAATGCTCGATTTCTCTCTTGCGTCGCCGGTCCCATTTCGCTAGGGTGGATAAAAATCAAAACCAGGAGAGTGATCGTGGGCGTCGGCGGAAGTCCCAGAGAATTGGCCAAAGCCATCGCGGACGGTTTTTTTCAGTTGAACATCACCAATTTGAAGAAATACGGCACCTCGGATCAGTTGCGCAACATGCTGAACAATCTGATGAACCTGGAGCGCGAAATCCGCAACGAGGTCATCAGCGAGGACGATTTCGAAGGCACGCGGAAAAAACATTTTCGCCTGGGAAACATCAAAAAAGCGCGTCTGGTTATCCAAGGCTTCGCCAAATCGCATCGCATCGGGCTCTGAGGCCGTTTGTGCCGGCTCGGCGCGATCGGCCCGCCGGTGGCGATCGCCGCGACGGACCCACTCGACTTCCCTGACAATTCAAGCGGCGGAATGCGCCGCCGGGCAACCATTCGACCATGAATCGACAACGCTTCGCGAACCGCCGTTTGCCGCGACATCCGGCGGTCGTTTTACTCGGTTTGCTGCTGATCCTGGCCGTCGCCGCCGCCTGGCTCCTCGATGCTTCGCCGCGCGCCGGCCAGCGGGCCCGTTCCCATCATCCCGGCCATTCCGCCCCCGACCCGAGCGGCGCCGCGCCGGCGACCGCCGCCGGCAAAACCCAGGCGCGCCAGTTGGTCGCCCAGGCCCGTGAAAAAGAGACGGTCGGCGATTACGCTGCCGCCGCGCAAATGTTTTTACTCGCCGCCCGCGCCTGTCCCGCGATCGCCGACGGCGCGTTGGATGAAGCGGCGCGGTCGCAATTCGCCCTCAAGGACTACGGCGGCGCCCTCCAATCGCTGTCCGCGCTGCGGCGCGATCACGGGGGAAGCGCCGTGGCTCGCGATGTCCTGAAGCGCACCGCCCGGGCCTACGCCAAAACCGGCCAATACGAACAAGCCCTGTTTCTGCACAAACAAGCCGCCGCCAACGCCGACGATCCGGACCGGCGCGCCGAGCAATGGATCGAGGCCGCGAGCGACCTGCGGCAACTGGGCCGCACCGAGGAAGCCGCGGCGATATTGCAACAGGTGCTCAACGGCATGGGGCCGAACCTCTATACGGTGCGCGCCCTGCGGCTGTACCTGGATTGGACCGTGCCGAACGACTGGCCAAAGCAGGCGCAGTACGCCGGCAAACTCGGCCTCGCCTGGCATCAAAGCGGCGCTTTCGAGCAGTCCGGCCCGGCGCTCGACCTGGCGGTCAAGGCGCGCCAGCGGGCGGGCGACACCGTTTCGCCGGCGGACGAGGTGTTTCGCAAAGCCGGATTTTCGCTGTACCGCACGCATCACAACGAACTGGCCTTGCCTTATTACGAAGCGATGGTCGCCGCGGGAACCGCGGGCGAATCGGCGGAAGCGCATTACGATCTGGCCAAATTGTACACCCGGTTGGGACAGGCCGACGGCGCCCGGTCGGCTTATCGCTGGATCGCGAAAAACGGCGGCGCCTACCAGCAGACAGCCGGCTATCAACTGGCCTGGCTGGCGATCGAGGACGGCAATTATCAACAGGCCTTCGGCCATTTCAGCCATCGCTGCCAGCAGACCGGCGGCCGCAACGAACTGGCTTGCTGGCTGGCCGCCTGGACGGCCTATCGCGGCGATCAGCCCAAAACGGCGCTCACCCGGCTGGCCGGCATGAGCAAGGTCCGCCGCCTCAAGGACGCGGATCGCTATCGCTACTGGCAAGGCCGCCTGTTGCTCGAAACCGGACAAACCGCGGCGGGCCTGAAGCTCCTGCGCCAACTCAACAGCCAGGCGCCCGCCGAATATTTCGGCTGGCAGGCCGGCGAATTACTCAAGACCCGGAAAAGCGCCTATACCGATCTGGCAAGCCAACTGGACCGCGCCAACCCGCAGAACGCGCCGCTCGCAAACGTCCCGCCAGGATGGTGGCGGGAATACGACGAGTTGACCAGCCGCTTCGGGCACCTCGTGGATCTGGCGGAGGTCGGCCTCTGGCGGGCGGCCGCCGCCGAATTCGATTGGGTTTCCCTCCCCGATAAGCTGTCGCCCGATCACGCCGTCGAATTGGCGCGGTTGTGCCGGGACTCGCGCCGTTACGACCTGGCCCGCAACATCGCCGGCCGCAACGGCGTCTTGAGCTATCTGAAAAGCGGTTCGGAATCCCTGCTGACCACCTATTATCCGCTCGTCATGCCGGTCGGCTACCCCGATCTGGTCGCGCGGTACGCCCGGCAGTTCCAGGTGCCCCCGGCGCTGGTCTTCGCGGTGATCCTGCACGAGTCCGGCTATCGGCCCAAAGTGGTTTCGCCCGCCTACGCGGTCGGCCTGATGCAAATCATGCCGCAAACCGGTGAGGCCGTCGCCGCGGCGTTGGGCGAGCCCTTCGACGAGGACTCGTTGTACGACCCGGAGACGAATATCCGCTTCGGCTGCTGGTATCTCCACCACCTGCTGGAGCAACTCGGCGGCGAGCCCGCCTACGCCGTCGCGGCCTACAACGCCGGCCCCAAAGCGGTCGCCAAATGGCTGCGCAACAAACCGGGTAGCGCGGAAAGCGTCTTCGTGGCGGAGATTCCCTACCAGGAAACCAATCGTTACGTGCGCAAGGTACTGACTTCGATGAAAAAATACGAGGTCCTGTTGCGGAACGCGACCGCCTTGCATTAAAATGATTGACAATCGTGGGAGCGCCGAATTACATCAAAATAACCATGGGTGTCACATGGACAAGCTATCGGCCGAGTTGCTTGATCTCATCGTCGAATCGGTTCATGCCATCGGCGGCACCATCATCAACATCAAACGCTACCCGCCGGGCTCGACGATCGTGAAGGTCGCCCTGGAGCGCGGGATGGAAGTCTTCGCTCTGATCTTCAAGGAAATCGATTCCTTTACCCTGAGCGAAAGCGAGCGGCAACTGCTGGTCAACGACCAGCGACTGTCGGAAAAATCCCAGGCCCTCGCCTATGTCGCCAAGTTCGTGCACTCGATGATCGAGCGCAATATCCGGAGCATGACGTTTCAGCGCGGGCTGCAGGCGAGCGAATTGCAGCAGTTCATCGAATTGCTCGGCAGCACCCCCGAGGAACTCAAAAAGCTGGGCAACCTGGCGGAATTGCTCAAAGCCAAGAACGTCGAAAACATCACCCTCGACGAAAAGGTGTTCGTCGCCCTACGCAAGGATCAGGTCGTCGCGGAGATCGCGGCGCTCGAAGGAATGATGGACCGGGGCAGCGTTTCACCCGAGTCTTTTCAGGACGGCACGTTCGTCAAGTACCTGCTGGGCAAGGTGCAACACGGCGAGTTCGACCTCACGAAGGAGCGGCTCGCCAGCCTGAAAAAGCAGATCAACTTCGACGAGGTGAAAGACAAGAACGTCGTCGACTACCTGAAGTTCGGCCCGGCGCTCGCCGACGCGCTCGAAAAAATCGGCGAGGAGGAAGCGCGCGACGAGGTGCAGGCCACCTATGCCGAACGGCCGGCGACGGCCGGCGGCGTCGCCTTCAACCTCAGCCCCGACCTGCAACAGGCCGTCGAATCCGAGGAACGCGTCGTGCGCGCCGACGCGCTGGATGCCGCCCGCGAGGAGCGGGCCGAAAAGCTGACGAAAACCTTCGAGGAAATCAGCCACGTCATTCTCTCGTTCAAGCAGCCGGAAATCCGCAGCAAGCTGACCGGCGACCTGCTGAAAATCATCGCCAACTTCAAGATCCACACTCTCTCGCGGATCATGGCGACCTCGCTGGCCGACGAGGCGCCGGCGGACGCCAACCTTAAAAACCAGATTCTCACCACCCTGTCGATCCGCAAAAAATCGGCGATCATCGATTTCTTCCTGCAGAAATACAATTCGCTGGTCGAAGGCCTCTCGCCCCGCGATTTCGAAACCAGTCCCGAGTACCTGGCGCAATCGGAACATACGCTGAAACTGATCCTCGATCACATCCGGCAGCACCAGCCGTCGCCGGAACTGGAAGAAAAAGCGAGCCGCGCCATCAGCATGGCCCGCAACATCATCAAGGAAGCGCCCGACCCGGAAAAGCTGCTCATCCTGAAAGTCCGCCGGCTGCTGGCGAAGGAACCTTCGTACCTGCTGGACGACAAGGTGCAGGTCTTTTTGCCCGATCTCATCGTCCGATTGATCGATTTCAAGCGCCCCGACGTGGCGAAAAAACTGCTCGAACGCCTGTTTCAGAATTTCAACAGCGAATCGCCCGAGGTCCGCATTAAAATCGCCGGGACCATCGTCCGCATCAGCCAGACGCTGCTGGACATGAAAAACGTCACGCTCCATTCCACCCTCTACGCCTTCCTGCTGCGCGGCTTCCGCCAGGAGAAAGAAACGAAAGTCTATGCGGCCTATCTCGCCACCCTGGTGATCGATCTGAACCGCCTGATCGACGAAGGCCAGATGAACGTCGTGATCCAGATCTTCAAGAACCTGGAGACGCTGAAAAAGAGCGAGTCGGATCCCGCCAAGGAAAAATTCCTGAGTATGGCCCAGGATAAAATTTTGGCGCACGAAGGCATGATGGAACACCTCATCGAAAAATTCGCCGGCGCCGACGAAGTGCAGTCCGATCACGCCCTGCAGGTTCTGCTGGTGGTCGATCCGCAGCGGATCGCGCCGCTGATGCTGACCCTGATGAAAGATTCCGAGGAAATGCGCATCCGGAAGAAGACCTTCTCGGTGCTCAACCGCATGGCCGAATCGGCGGCGCCGCTGGTGCGCGATTTCCTCAACGCGCCCAATCTGCCTTGGTATTTCGTGCGCAACCTGATCATGCTGGTCGGCGACCTGCAGGACACCTACGCCGAAAGCGTCGTGGCGCGCCATCTGAAGGACGAGAACGTCCAGGTCCGCAAGGCCTGCTACGCGACCCTGATGAAATTGGGCACGCCCAGCGCCAACGAAGCCCTGGCGCAAGCCCTGCCCGACATGGACGCGGCCGCGCAGCGCTCGCTGTTCATGCACTTCGCGTTGACGCGATCCGCCGCCGGCTTGGAATTCATGCTGGCGAAAACGGAACCCGACATGATCAACAAGGACGAGGCCTACGCGGCCGATCTGATCGCGGCGCTCGGCAAAATACCCGACCCGCGCGTCCTGCCGGCGCTGAAAAAAATCCTCAAACCGGGCGGCTTCTCGGGCCTGTTCAAAGCCAAGCAAAACGACCGGATCACCCTGGCCGTCATTCGCGCCCTCGGCGAGATCGGCGGCGACGAGGCCAAAGCCTTGATCGGCAAGCACGTGCGCGACGGCAACGCGGATATCGCCCGGGCGGCGCAACTGGCCATGCAAAAAATGGGCTGAGGCGTATTCGCGGATTACGACAAAAAGGGTTGTAGTGCGGCCAGCGTGCGTGCGGTCGCACCCTGGTGCTTTTGAACCGTCAGCCGGGCGGTTTCCCCCCGGGCGAACCGCCGGGAATCATCGGCCAGCCACTCGTGAAATACCGCCGCCAATTCCGCGCCGTCCTTCACCTGCCGCAGCACGCCGGCCTGCCGCAACGCTTCCACTTCCTGGCGAAAATTGGGCGTCAGCGGACCGACCGCCACGGGCACGCCGAGCGCCGCCGGCTCGAGCACGTTGTGGCCGCCCGCCGGCGCGAACGAACCGCCGACGAACGCCGCCTCGCCCAGACCGTAAGCCCAGGACAACTCACCGAAGACGTCGATCAGCAACACGTCCGCCGCGGCGACGTTCTCCGGCCGGGCTTGCGACCGGCGAACGACGCGGCAACCCGCCGCTTCCAGGTCGCGCGCCGCTTCGTCGCACCGCTTCAAATGCCGCGGCGCGACGATCAGCGCCAGGTTCGGCCAGGTCGGGCGCAACCGCCGCAACGTTTCCGCCAACCGGCTCTCTTCGCCGGCGTGGGTTGACCCGGCGACCAGCAGCCGCCGGCCCGCGCCGAAGCCTCGATAAAGCGCGCGAACGTCCTCGTCCGGCGCGCCGGCCGTTTCCACGTCGAATTTCAAGCTGCCCGAAACACCGGCCCGTTCCGGCGCGGCGCCCAACGCCACGAACCGCGAAACGAATTCCTCGTTCTGCGCCAGCACGAGGTTCAGCCGCGCCAGCGACGGCGTCAGCAGGCCGCGCAGAAGTCGATACGATTTGAAACTCCGATCGGAAAGCCGCCCGTTGACCACGGCCACCGGAATGTCGCGGCGCCGGGCCGACCGAATGAACCAGGGCCACATTTCGGTCTCGAACAAAATCACCAGACGCGGCTGTTGGCGGCGCAGCCAGCCGGCGACCACCGGCGCAATGTCGAGCGGCGCCAGGCAAACCGTCGCCGACTCGCCGAACAATTCCCGCGCCCGCGCCAGGCCACTGGGCGTGAAAACGGTGACCGTCACCGGGGCCGCGCCGGCCGCCAGCAGGGCACGGATCAAATGCTGGGCGGTGTTCACCTCGCCAACCGAGGCGCACCAGACGACGATCGGCCGCGCCGCAGTGCGCGGCGCCCAACCGAAGCGCGCCGCCACGCCCGGCCGCCAATCGGGCTTGAGCAGGCAGCCGACCAGCACGACCAGCCCGGCGACCGGCAGCAGAACTATTCCCAAAACGGCGTACAACGACAAAATCAACCGGCAGCCCCTACTTGCCTCGCGCCTCGCGTTTTTTGGCGCGCCAGATGTGGTGCGTCACGGCGTCTTCCATGTACTCGACTTCCGGCCCCGCCATGTGGAAGCCCTTGGCCCAGATCAAATGATAGGTCGCGATGCCCTTCTTGCCGCGGCGGCGACCGTAGGATCCCAGATCGACGATCTCGGAAAAATGCCGCTTGTACTTGCCGGGCATAAAACCCTCGTCGACGAACAGCACATCCTTGCCGACGAGTTTTTCATAATCCTGCCACAGCGAAAACTGGCTGCCGCGATGGGCGAAATCGGCCATGTAAAAATCCGGCCGGTCGGGCAGATGATAGAGCAGTTCGGCGGCCGTCTGGTAATTGCGCGCCGCCAGCGGGATCTCGGGGCGGCCGATCGACACGCGCGTCTGCGCGACGAAGCGGGTCAGGCCGCGCCAATCGTAAAACTGATCGGTGATATCCGGCTTCAGCGGCAGCGCGCCGGTAAAGACCTGCGCGTAAAACAACAGCGTCGTCAGCAGCGCCAGGCCGACACCGGCGCCGAGGCACCAACGCGCGGCGCGCGGCCGCCGCTCGCGCCACCGGAAGGCCAGATCCACGCCCAGCGGCACCAGCAGCAGCCAGGCGATCGCCGGCCAATTGGCCTGGATCTTGGCGCGCAGGGAATTGACGAGAAAATAGGCCAGTATCGTCAACGCCGGCGCGACCAGCAGCAGGCGCGCGGCTGTTTCCGGCCCCCGCCGCCGGAGGACCGCCCAGGCCGCCGCCAGCGCCAGGACCGCCAGCACCGGGGTCACGACGCCCAACTGGCCGCCGAGAAAATCCAGCAGCGAAACCAGGCGCTGCCAGTCGACGACGTCCGGGTCGAACGACAACCGGCGCACCGCGTAGTAAGCCACCCAGCGATGGTTCGCGTTCCAGGTCAAAACCGGCAAAAACAGCACGAGGCCGAGCATCGCGCCGAGGTAGGGTTGCCAGGCGCGCAGATGCCGCCGCCCGGTCGGATGCAGCAGCGTCGCCAGCGCCAACCCGACGAAGAGGATCGCCGCGCTGAACTTGGCGTACAGGGCCAGCGCCGCCAGCCCGCCGAACGGCAGCCAAAGTTTCGGCCGGTCTTCCAACAGCGTTTGCAACCAGACGTCGACGGCCCAGACCGCGAAAACCAGCAGCAGGCTGTCGTGCAGAATCAGCGTCGCGCCGGCCGAGAAGAGCGGCACGACTTGCAGGACTAGCACGCTCCAGAAAGCCGTCCGCTCCGGCAGGACGCGCCGCAGCAGCCGGTACAGCAGCAGTGACACGAGCAGCGAACAGCCGACCGCCAGGGCGCGCAGGCTGGCCAGGCCGCTGCCGAAGAGCAAGCCCCACAGATAATGCGCCCAGGCGATACCGCCCGGCTGGTCCCAATAACAGGCCGCCGGCCGGAGGCTCCAGGCCCAATAATATGCCTCGTCGGGAATCAGGTCCGCGCCCAGGCCGGCCGCCCAGCGTAGGGCCGACAGCCCGGTCAGCAAGATCGCCAGCAGGAGAAACGGGCGTCGCACGGTCGTCTATTCCTGGAATTGCAGGTTGTACAGGCGGGCGTATTCGCCGCCCAGCGCCAGCAATTCCTCGTGGCTGCCGTCTTCCACGAGTTGCCCGGCCTTGAGCACGACGATCCGGTCGGCGCGTCTAATGGTCGACAGGCGGTGCGCGATCACGATGGTCGTGCGGCCCTCCATCAGGTTTTCCAGCGCGCGTTGCACCTCGCGCTCGGATTCCGAATCGAGGCTGCTGGTGGCTTCGTCGAGGATGAGGATCGGCGCGTTTTTATACAGGGCGCGGGCGATGGCCAGCCGCTGCCGCTGGCCGCCGGACAGCCGCACGCCCAGCTCGCCGATCGAGGTGTCGTAGCCCCGCGGGAACGACAAAATGAACTCGTGGGCGTAGGCCATCTTCGCCGCCGCGACCACCCGCTCCAGGTCCGCCTCGCTCTGCCCGTAGGCGATGTTGTTGCGGATGCTGTCGTCGAACAGGAAGGTGTCCTGGGTCACCATGGCGATCCGCTGGCGCAGGCTGGACATGGTGAAGCGCCGGATGTCGGTGCCGTCGACCGTGACCCGCCCCTGGTTCGGGTCGTAAAACCGCGGGAAGAAGTTGATCAGCGTGGTCTTGCCCGAGCCGCTGCCGCCGACGATCGCCACCGTCTGGCCGACCTTCACTTCCAGGTCGACGCCGCAAAGCACCTCGTCGTTCTTCTCGCCCGGATACCGGAAATGCACGCTTTCGAGGGCCAGCTTTTCGCGGATCGGCGGCATCTCGATCGCGTCGGGCTCGTCGACGATGGTCGACATGGTATCGAGCACCTGGAAGACGCGGTCGGACGCGCCGAGCGCGCCCTGGAAATCGTTGTACATGCGGCTGGTACGCTTCATCGGCTCGTACATCATGCCCATCGAGGCGACGAAGCTGAAAAATTCGCCGCTCGAAATCGTGCCGTTGACCACCTGCATGCCGCCGTAAAAAATGACGGCCGCCGCCGCCAGACTGCCGAGTGCTTCCATCGCCGGGGCGCTGATTTCGTCGAAGACGACCCGTTTGACGTTGGTTTCGTACAGCCGCTGGTTTTCGCGCCGGAAGCGCATCGTCTCGTAGGCTTCCATCGCGAACGCCTTGATGACGCGGATGCCGGAAAAGTTTTCCTTCAGGATCGAATTCAGCACGCCCATGCGCTCCTGGCCGCGCCGGGTGTATTTGCGGACCTTACCGCCGAAGCGCGCCACGGGATAGGCGCTGACCGCGAAAATGACGATGACGATCAAGGCCATCTGCCACCACATGTAAATGGCGACGCCGGCGAGAAAGGCGATCTGCAAGGGCTCGCGGAAGAGGTTGGTCAGCGCGGGGACGGCGCGTTCCATGATCGTCACGTCGTTGGTGATCCGGCTCATCATCACGCCGGTGTTGGTGTCGGTGTAGTAATCGACCGAAAGCGCCTGGTAGTGCTCGTAGAGCAGGTTGCGGATTTCGCGGATCACCCGCTGGCCGACGATGCGCAGAATGTAATTCTGCAGAAACCGGAAAATGCCCTTGAACACGAAAATGGCGATCACCGCGAGGGGAATCAGCGCCAGGTAGATTCGCGCCGCGTCCTTGTCGGGGTTGGCAAAAATCTTGTTCATCGTCGGCTCGACCAGGTAGGTGGTCGCGCCGCCGGAACTGCCGACGATCAGCGCGCAGACGAACGCGATCGCGATCAGTTTCCAGTAGGGCTTGAAATAGATCAGCAAGCGCCGGAACTGTTGCCAGCCCTCGCCCTTCCAGAATTTGATCCGCACTTTATTCGCCATGAACCGTCTTTCCCGTCGGCCGTTCGGCCGCCATCGACAACGCCAGCTCGGCGACCCGTGTGCTGACCTCGCCCGGCGCCAGGAGCCGCCGCAATTCGCCGCACGCCTGCCGGACGGCTTCGCGTTCCGGCCCCTCCCGCAACGCCAGCACCGACTCGACGATGATTTCCGGTCGACACTCGTCCTGGATCAGTTCGCGGAACGCCGTTCGACCGAGAATGATATTCGCCAGACCGATTTTGTCCACCTGCACCACCCGCCGGGCGATCGCGTAATTGAGCGGGTGCCCGCGATAGACGATCACGTGCGGCAACCCGGCCAGCGCGGCTTCCAGCGTCGCGGTGCCGCTGGTGATGACGCCCAGATCGGCCCCGGCCAGCAGATCGTTGAAATCGCCGCGCGTGTAAGTGATTTCCACGCCGGCCGCCGCGAAAATCCCGCGCACCCAGCCTTCGTCCACCGTCGGCGCCAGCGGCACGGCGAATTGCAGCCGCGGCTCGCGTGCCGCCAACAGCCGCGCCGTCTCGGCCAACACCGGCGCCAGGTACTTGATTTCGTTTTTCCGGCTGCCGGGCGCCAGCACCGCCACGGGACGGTCGAGCGCCAGGCCGAACGCCTGCCGGGCTTCCTCGCGGGAAGCGTATTGCGGTCGGTTGATCTCCAGCAGCGGGTGGCCGAAATAGCTTACCGGCACGTGCCGCCGCTCGTAGAGGTCCTTTTCGAACGGTAGGGCCGGCACCAGGTGATCGATCCGATCGGCGATCGTCGCGATCCGCCCGGTGCGCCAGGCCCAAACCTGCGGGCTGATGTAGTACAGCACCGGAATGCCCCGGCCCTTCGCTTGATTGGCCAGCGCCAGGTTGAAGTCGGGCAGATCCAGGCAGACGAGCAGATCCGGCCGGTCGGCGTCCATCACCCGGAGCAACCCGAGGTAGATGCGTCGCAGGGCGAACAGGCCGGTCAGCACGCCGGTGAACCCGACGATCGCGATTTCCTCGGCCTTGCCGATCGGTCGCAGGCCCGCCGCGATCGTCCGCTCGCCGCCGACGCCGACGAACCGCGCCCCGGGCCGCAGCCGCCGCACCGCCGCGATCAGGTTCGCGGCATAGGCGTCGGCGCTGGCCTCGCCCGCCACCAGCATCACCAACGGCTGACCGGGAGGCGAGACGGACGGACGCCGCCGGGCGGGCCGGCGCAGGCCCAGGCCGGTATACGGCCGCCACCAGGCCAGCAACACCACCGAGTTCACCGCGCCGATCGCCCCGCCGACGAGCACGTCGAGCGGAAAATGCACGCCGACGTAAATCCGGCTCAGGCCCACCAGCGCCGCCGGGACAAGCAGCAGCCAGGACCACCAGCGGCGATACACGTAGATGAGCGCGGCGGCCGCGCCGAAGGCGGCGGCGGCATGGCCGCTCGGATATGACCGCCAGCCGTATTTCGGGCCGACGATGTGCAATTCGGCAAACCGGCCGGCGATCACCCGCGGATCGAGCGGCTGGAGCGGGATCGTCCAGCGCGGCAGCCAACCGAGCACCTGCGTCTTCACTGCCTCGGCCTCGATCGCGCCGAGGCCCGGGTCGTGCAGCGGGCGCGGCCGGGCGACCCACGATTTGATCAGGTGCACGAACCAGTTGCCCAGCAGCATGACGGCGGCGATGACGAGAAAATTTTTCGGAAAATTCTTGCGGTCGAAGAGATAGAGGCCCGCCAAACCCAGCAAGGTGATCAGCCAGCCCTGGCCCAGGTTCGTGAACAGGCCGAAAAACAAATCGAGGGGTGGCCGCGACCACCCCTCGTTGATGGAACAGAATAGGTAACGATCCAGACCGGCTAAATTTTCCAGCACGTCACCAAACCAGTTTCCATTCGAAGTAGACCTGCGCGGCGTCGTGGGCGTCCGGGCGGAAATATTCGCCCGTCATGAACAGGTGGCCGCCGTAAATGGAAAAGACGACATTGTTGCTGAACAGGTAATCGACGCGCGCGTCCATTTCCCAGCCGATTTCCGCGTCGTCCGTTTCCGGGTTCGGCCGCGCGGCGCGAAGATAGCCCCAACTCACGTAATAGTGGTGGTTGTCCTGGAAGCCCAGATCGGCGCCGAGATTGGCGAAAATCGTGTTTTCCAGGCCGCCCGTGCCCCAGTTGTCGCGCAGGTGGCCGGGGACGCCGGCGCCCGGCGCCAGATGCTCGTACACCGAGAAGTAGCCGCGCTGGATGTATTCGTCCATGTATTCGTCGCGGATGCCGAAATCGTTGTCCGGCGCGAAAAAGCCCTCGTAGTCGACGGTTTTCGGATCGTCGCCCGAGCCGTAGCCCAGCGAAAGCGCGACGGTGTCCTTGTCATCGATTTTATAATCGGTCTTCAAAAACGCCGCGTTGCCCTTGAAATTGATGTCTTCCACGTCAGGCACGTCGTCGTTGGCGATGATCCGCCCGAACTGCTGATCGATTTCGGCGTTGACGGTCACCGGGCCGAACCGGCCGACGTAGTTCGCGCCGACATCCCACTGCTGGCTGTCCTGGCTCGTGTACTTTTCCTGGGTGAAGGCCGGCAATTTGAACAAGGGGCTGTCGGGATCGGGGCGGTTGGGATACCGCGTGACTTTCCAGTCGTTGGCCCAACCGAAAACCGACAGGAAGTGGTCGTCGGTCATCCGGCTGTTGATCCAGCCGAAGAAGGTGTCCTCGTCGTCGTTGGTGCGCATGCTCATTTCATAATTTTCGCCCTCGTACTGGCGCACCGCGCCCGCTCCGAATTCCAGCCATTTCGGGCCGAAATAGGTGTACGCGCCGTCGTGCTCGTTGCCCATGATCAGGCGGTTGCCGAGGTTGACCGGCATGTGGCCGAAAACGAGGTACATCGGAATCGGGTCGAGGTTGATCCGCGTGTAGAGTTCGCGGAAAAACAGATCGACCTGGTCGAACTTCTGCTGATGGCGGGCGGTATAACCCAGCACCGGCGCGTGCGAACCCCAAACGATGTCGCCGAGTTGCAGCATGATGATCAAATCGGCGGTCGAACCGAAGTTGAACACGGTCCGCATCTGGAAGCGCTGGTCCCACCAGCCGTAATCGTTCGCCAAGGTCGATTTCGGGTTGTAGGCATAGACCCGCTCGCCGGCGAAATTCGTGTAACCGTTCAGCGTGTTGGCCTCGACCAGCGCGCGGCTGCGGAACTCGCCGTGGCAGGTGACGTACCAGCCGTTGGGCAGCGCGAAGCCCTCGCGGTCCTTTTCCCAGTCGAGCTTGCCGATCCGCGCCGGCTTGGGATTGGGGTTGTCGAGGCGCTTTTCGAGTTCCTGGATCTGCTTTTCCAGTTCGGCGATTTTGGCCGCCAGTTGCGGATCGCCCGGCACGGCCGGCGGCACGGGCGGCGGCACCGGCGTCGCCGCCGGCGGATTGTCGCCGCCTTCCTGCCCCTGGCTGCCGCCGCTGTCCTCGGCCCAGGCCGGAAGGGTAAAGCCGATCGCCACCATCAATACGATTAGCCACCAACCGTAGCGCATCATCGTCTCCCGCCGCTTATCGCCGGCGCGTCACGCCGACGATCGAAATGTTCAAGCGCGCGGCTTCCGCGCGGCAGATTTCCTGGTCCAGCCACAAGGTCCAGCCGGCTTCCAGCGCCAGGCAGGACGCGCCGGCTTTGCCCATCTGGCGCAGTGTCGCCGGTCCGACGGCCGGCACGTCGAACCGCGTATCCTGCCGGCTACGCGCGGCTTTGCAGATCACCTGCCCCTTGCCCGCCAATCGCGCGGCCCGCCGGATGCAGGCGTCGGTATGCTCGAACGCCTCGACGGCGACCACCACGCCCTGCTTGACCGCGACGGTCTGGCCGATGTCGTAATCGGCCACCACCGAGGCGACCGAAAATCCCAGCGCGATATCCGCCGCGATCCGCTCGCTCGGCACGGGCCCGGCGAGGTGCCCTTCCGGCGCAAGCAGCGACGAGAGCACGTCGGTCTGCCGGGCCACGTGCATGTCGTGGCTTTCGAAAATGTCCGCGACCGCGGCGAAAATCGACGAATCCTGGCGGCCGGCCATCGTGGCCAGCACTTCCAGGGCCAGGGCGTCGAATTCGATCTCGGCGAAGTTCAGCTTTTTTTCGACCTTGCCGACCACCAGCACCTCGGCGACGCCGTGTTGCCGGTAGAAATCGACGATCGCGCCGACCTTGCCCAGGCTCAGCGTCGTGCCGGCGGCGCAATGCCGTAACAGGCCTTTCTGGCCGGTTTCGGCCAGTTGCAGGCCGACGACGGGCCGGCCGGCGGCCGCGACGGCTTGCGCGGCCAGAATGGGCAGCCGGCCGCCGCCGGCGAGCAACCCGAGGGGCGCCGGTTGTTTCATGCTAACGGCCCCGCAGAATCTGCAAAACCTGCAACGACATGTTGAGGCTGCGCAGTTCGTTTTCGACGCTCACCAGCCGTTCGCCGTTGCCCTGCACGTTGTCGAGAAAATGCATGATCTCGAACTTGAGCGGGTTGCCCTTGTGCACGTAAACGCGCTCCAGGATGCTTTCCTGGCGGTACTTCAAGTGACTGGGCGTCATCTGGTAGCTGCTGGACGCGCGGCGGTGGATCTGGATGTCCTGGTTCGCGTAGTCGAGCATGATGAAGGCGTCTTTCTGGTGCACGGTCAGCGTCCGGGTTTTTTCCTCGGTGACGCGACTGGCCAGCAGGGTCGCCAGGGTGCCGGATTCGAACTCGAGTTGCAGCGTGACCAGATCCTCGTAATCGCTGCACACCTTGCGGCCGAACACCTGGATGTCGCGGACCGGCTTGTCGACCAGATTCAGCACGATGTCGATGTCGTGGATCATCAGGTCCATCACCACGCCGACCTCGACGCTGCGGCCCGTCCACGGCCCGATCCGGCGGCTTTCGACCAGATACGGATCGAAGACGATCTTTTTCAGTTCCTGCACCGCGCCGTTGAAACGCTCGACGTGACCGATGTGCAACACCAGGTTGCGCCGGGCGGCGATGGCGAACAATTCCTCGGCCTGTTTAAGGTCGGGGCACATCGGCTTTTCCAGCAGCACGTGAATGTCGTGTTCGAGGAAATCCTTGGTCACCGCGTAGTGCAGTTCGGTCGGCACGGCGATCGAGACGACGTCGACCTTGCCGAACAATTCGCGGTAGTCCGTGAAGGCTTGCAATTCGAACGGCGCCGCGGCCTGCTCGGCTTTGGCGGGGTCGTTGTCGCACACGCCGACGATTTCCACCTGATGCAATTCGCTGTAGGCGCCGACATGGTAACGGCCCATGTGGCCCACGCCGACGATGCCGGCGCGGATTTGCTTGACGTGATTCAATTCTCTTTCCTCCTGGCGATGCCGCGCTTGCTGCCGGCGACGAATTCGAGCACGTGTTCGACCTCGGGCAGCGACGGCACCTCGGCGCGGATTTTCTCCAGCGCGTTGGGCAGACTCAGCTTGAGCAGAAACAGAATGCGATAGACTTCGTGCAGCGCCTCGCGGGCTTCCGCGCTAACGCCGTTGCGTTGCATGCCGATGACGTTCAGGCCCCGCGGCCGCGCCGGAATGCCCTGGACGATGGCGTAGGGCACGATGTCCTGTCCGGCCAGCGCGCCGCCGCCGAGCATCGCCATCGTGCCGATGCGCACGCCCTGGTGCGCGCCGGAAAACGCGGCGAGCAGGGCGCGGTCCTCGACGGTGCAGTGACCCGCCAGGCCGGCGTAGTTGGTCATGATGACCCGGTTGCCGACGTGGCAGTCGTGGCCGACGTGGGTGTAGGCCATGAAATAGTTGTGGTCGCCGATGACCGTGGTCAGCGACGGGTTGCTGGCCCGGTGCAGGGTGACGTACTCGCCGATCCAGTTGCCGTTGCCGACGCGCAGCTCGGTCTTGGCGCCCCGGTAATCGAGATGCTGCGGATCGCCGCCCAGGATCGCGCCGGGCAGCAGGTTGTTGTCGGCGCCGAGGGTCGTCCAGCGGCGCACCATGGCCCGCGTCTGCAGGACCGTGCGCGGACCGATGACCGTTTCGCCTTCGACGATACAGAAGGGGCCGATTTCAACGTCTTCCCCCAAATCGGCGCTGGGGTCCACGATTGCGGTGGGATGAATGCGAATCACGGGTTACTGCTCACTTTCCAGCGCGGCAACGCGCTCCTTCAATCGCTGCAATTCACGCAAGGCCTCGGGAAGCCGGCCCAGCGCGACCATTTCGCGTTTCCAAGCCATGTGATGTTTGGCGGGAATGCCGCCGACCATGGCGTCGGCGGGCAAATCCCGCATCACCCCCGCGTTGGCCCCGACCACGCTGCCGCGGCCGATGCGGATGTGGGGGATGACGGCGGCGCGCGCCGCCAGGATGACGTCGTCGCCGACGACCACCGACCCGGCGAGGCCCGTCTGCGAGACGACCAGGCACCGCCGGCCGATCAGGCAGTTGTGGGCGATCTGCACCAGGTTGTCGATCTTGGTGCCGGCGCCGATCACCGTGCGGCCGAAAGTGGCGCGATCGATGCAACTGTTGGCGCCGATCTCGACGTCGTCCTCGATCACGACAAGGCCCTTCTGCGGCACCTTGACCTGCACGTCGCCCTGCCGGAAATAGCCGAAGCCGTCCGCGCCGATCGACACGTTGTGATGGCAGATCACCCGGTCGCCCAGCCGGCAGCGTTCGCCGATCCGCGTTCCCGGATGCAAGCGGCAACCGCCGCCGACGCTAGCGCCGGGGCCGATGTAAACCTGCGGCATCACCACGGTGCGCGGCCCGATTTCCGCCCCCGGACCGACGTAGGCGAACGCGCCGACCGTCGCCTCGGGCGAAACCCGCGCCGTCGGATCGACCAGGGCCAGCGGCGAGACGCCCGGCGCCTCGGCCGTTTCCGGCGTCAGGGCCAGGGCCGTTTGCACGGCGGCGAGGCGCGGATCGGCCACCACGATTTGCGTCACGGGTTGATCGGGGAAATAGGCCGCGGTCAGCACGACCGCCGGGTTTTTACCGGCCAGCCGCGCCCAATACTTGGGGTCGTCGACAAACGTCGCTTCATCGTCGCGAACGTCGTCCGCCTGGGCGATGCCGCGAATCTCGCGATCGGTTTCGCCATGCACCCGACCGCCGACCAGTTTCGCCAAATCCAGCAGCTTCAAGGGTTTCTCCCGTATACGGCGGGCGCGGCGCGCCCCACCGCGTTCGGGTCGGCGACGCCGCCGGCCGCGGCCGGACCGCCGTCACCCGGTCTACTGGTTCATCTGCCGAATGATCTGGTCGGTCAGATCGACCGAGGACGCGCCGTACAACACGACCGATCCTTCCGTCATGACGTCTTCGACCTTGAGCAACACCAGATCGTAGCCATTGGCCACGGCGAGTTTCGACGAAATATCCTTCACCTGGGCGATCACCTTTTTGAACAACTCCAGCTTCGCCGATTCCAGGTCGTAGCCGGCCTTTTGCTGCAACTGGTAGTATTCGCCCATCTTGGTCTGCAGTTCCTCGTACTTCGCCTTTTTGGCGGCCTCGGAAAGGGCGGCCTCGCTCTTTTGGAGCTGATCGCGCAGCGTAATGACCTCGAGTTCCTTTTTCTTCACCTCGATTTTCAATTCGTCGGTGCGGGCGGCGATCTGCTTGCTGATTTCCTTGCCCATCTTGGTCAGATCGAGCACTTTTTGCAGATCGACGAAACCGACCTTACCGGCGAAGGCCGGCGCCGCGGCCAACACGACCGCCAGACAAATGACCGCTACCGTTATCCTGCGCATGAGGACCACTCCTCTCTAGAAGAAGGTGCCGATACCAAATTCGAAGACCTGATTTTCCTCGCCCTTGCGATGGTACAGGGGGAAGCCCCACTCGAAGCGCAACGGACCGATCGGACTGATCCAACGCACGCCGAAACCCCAACTTTGTCGCAAGAGGGTGAAATCATACCATTGTTCTTCGATAAACGCATTGCCGGCATCGTAGAACAGCACGCCCTTGATGCCGAGTTGTTTGACGATCGGGATGAGCAGTTCGACGTTGCCCTGCATGTACTTGTTGCCGCCGATGACGCTTTCCACGTCCTGGGTGGTGCTGGCCGGATCCTCGTAGTTCCGCGGGATCGTGCTGAACTCGCGGGGACCGAGGGAGCGCGAATAGAAACCGCGCACGCTGTTGAGGCCGCCCAGGAAGTACCGCTCGGTGATCGGCAGGCGACCCGGATCCAGGTTGTCGGCGTAGCCGACCTCGCCGTTGAGCATCAGGGAAATGCCCCAATAAATCGGGATGTAACGCCGGGCGAGGCCGGTGTATTTGATGAAATTCAGGTCGCCGCCGAAGGATTCGCTGGCCCACTCCGCCGAGGCCGAAAGGCGCGAGCCGTCGGTCGGGTCGAACGGATGGTTGACCGTGTCGCGCATCAGGGTCCACCGCAGGCTGCTGGTGGTTTTCCGGCCTTCCTGCAAAACGAGGAACAGCGACGCGTTGTTGGCGACGTTGGAAATTTCGACGTTGGAGTAGTTGTAGGCCAGGTGGGCCTGGATGTCGAGGTATAGCGGCCGGCCGAAGCTGATCGTGCCCGCCTGGTCGCGGCGCAGGAAGGAAAAGAAGTCGCGCTCGGTGTTGGTCAGGGTCAGGCCGAAGATCCAGCGCGTGTCGAACAGGTACGGCTCCTGGAACTGCAAAACGATGTTCTTCCGATAGCTGCCCAACTCGCCCTGCAACTGGAATTTCCAGCCGTAGCCGAACAGGTTGTTGTGGCTGACCTGCGCCGTGCCGACGAAGTTCTCCAGGCTCGAGAAGCCGACGCCGACGATGAACTGGCCCTGCATCTTCTCCTTGACCTCGAGGACCACGATCACCTGTTCCTCGCTGGAGCCCTTGTGCCATTTGATCGCCACTTCGTCGAAATAGCCCTTGCGCATCAGGTATTCCTTCGACTGGCGAATGCCCGGGCCGGAAAACAGGTCGCCTTCCTTGATCAGCAATTCGCGCCGCACGACCTTGTCGCGCGTCCGGTCGTTGCCGGAAATCTCGATGCGCTCGATGTAGGCCAGCTTGCCCTTGTTGACGTTGAACTTGATCTTCACCCGGCGGGTGTCCTGGTTGGGATCGACCACCGGCTCGATCTCGGCGAACGCGTAGCCGACGTCGGTATAGCGGTTCTTGAGCGCGTCCAGCGAGGCGTCGAATTTATCGCGGGCGAAGACGTCGCCCTGCTTGACGGTGACCAGCTTCATCAGCTCGTCTTTCGGGAACAGCAGGTCGCCGCCGATGTCGACGCTTTCGACGTAGAATTGCGGACCTTCCTTGACCGAGACCGACACGTACATCCAGCGTTTGTCGGCCGAAAGCGTCACCACCGGCCGGCCGATCTGGGCGAAATAGCCGTGGTTGGCGTAAAAGCGCCGCAGCAGTTCGAGGTCCTGGGCGAACATCGTTTCACGATAGACGCCCTTGCTGGTCATGAAGCTCATCACGTGGCCGGCTTTGGTCTGGATCGCGCCGCGCAGCTCTTCCTCGGTGAAGGCCTGGTTGCCGACGAAATCGATGCGCTTCAGGTAGATCTTGCGGTATTCGGTGACGCGGATGATCACCTTGACCCGGTTGTTCGGCAGCGGCTCGATTTCGTAATTGATATCGACCATGAAGAAGCCCTCGGCCTCGTAGAGCTGCCGGATCTTCTCTATGTTTTCCTTGATTTTGGCGATCGAGAGGATCGTGTTGGGCTTGAGGTCGGTGACTTCCTCGATCTTGTCTTTTTTGATCTTGTCGTTGCCCTCGTAGACGAATTCCTTGACGGCCGGCTTTTCCTCGACGACGAAAACGACGGTCTTGCCGCCGGGGGCGTCTTCCAGTTCGACGCGCACGTCGGAGAAATAGCCGAGCGCGAAGACGGCCCGCAGGTCGGCGTCGAGGCGGTCGAGTTCCAGCGCGTCGCCCTGGCGGGTGGCGATGACGGCGGTGACGGCGTCGTCCTCGATGCGCTTGGTGCCGTCGATGCGGACGCCGGCGACGAGGGTTTCCGCCGCGGCCGTCGCCGCGAAACCGGCCAGCCAAAGAAGAATCAGGCCCAGCAGCACGCCGCGCTTCATTCCGGGTTCTCCAACCGGCCGTTCGCCAGACGGCGCAACCGCGGCAGGCGAGCCGCCAACCGCTCGTTATGCGTGACGACGATGAAGGTCGTACCCCGCTGTTTGTTCACCTCGAACATCAGATCCCAGATCTTTTCGCCGGTCGCCGTGTCCAGGTTGCCGGTCGGTTCGTCGGCCAGGATCAGGCGCGGCCGCATGACCAGCGAACGGGCGAATGCCACGCGCTGCTGCTCGCCGCCGGACAATTCGCCCGGCTTGTGGTGCAGCCGCTCGGCCAGGCCCACGTCCGTCAGGATCTGCCGGGCGCGTTCGCCGGCTTCCCGGCGCGAGAGCCCCGCGATCATCGCCGGCATCATCGCGTTTTCGAGGGTGTCGAATTCCGGGATCAGGCCGTGAAACTGAAACACGAACCCGACCTCGCGATTCCGGAATTCGGCCAGGGCCGGATCGGACGGCGCCGGGTGAAACACCGGCTTGCCGTCGAACCAGACCTCGCCGCCCGAGGGGCGTTCCAGCGCGCCCAGGATATACAGCAGCGTCGATTTGCCCGCGCCCGAATCGCCCACGATGCCGACCATTTCGCCGGCCTCGACCGTCAATTCGAGATCCTGGAGCACCGGCAGGGGCGCGCCGACCTCGTAATAGGTTTTGGCCAGCGCTTTGACATCGAGCAAGGGCATTTGGTTACTCGTACCGCAATGTTTTGACCGGGTCCAGCTTGCTGGCGATGCGCGCCGGAATCACCGTTGCGACGAAATTCAGCGCCAGCGACGACGCGAAGATCAACGCGAAGTCCGCCACTTTAAACGTCATCGGCAGCGTGTCAATGAAATAGACGCGCGGGTCGAGCGCCACCAAATGGTAGCGCATCTGCAACAGGCAGATGCCGATGCCTAGCCCCGCGCCGATCAGGCTGCCCAGCACGCCGATGAACATCCCCTGCACCATGAACAGGCGCCGGATCTGCCCCGCCGACGCGCCCATCGCCCGCAGCATCGCGATGCTCTTCTGCTTGTCCATCACCATCATGTACAGCACCGAAAAGATGTTCAGCGAGGCGACGAAGATGATCAGGCACAGAATGATGAACATCACCAGTTTTTCCAGCTTGAGCGCCGAAAACAGGTTGCTGTTCATCGTTTTCCAATCCTTGGTGAAGAACGGCCAGCCCAGCAGCGCGTGCAGCCTGGCGCCCACCGCGTCAGCCTGCCAGATATCTTTCAGCCGCAGTTCGATGCCGCTGACCGTGTTTTCCGAACTGAAGAACTGTTGCGCGACGCCCAGGTCGATGTAGGCGAACTTCGCGTCGAACTCGTAGAGCCCGCTCTGAAACTCGCCGACCACGACGAACTTTTTCGTCTTGGGCGCCACGCCGAACGGCCCCACGTCGCCGATCGGATTGACGATCGTCAGTTCCTCGCCGGGGAAAACCCGCAGGGTGACCATCAGGTCGTGGCCCAGGATGATGCCCGGATATTTTACCGGTTCGCCGCCGCCCTCGAGCGGCGGTTGCAACGGCGCCTGTTCGCCGCGCAGCAACTCCAGCTTGCCCTGCTTGATGCTGCTGACGATGCTGGTGACGCCGGCGGCGGTCGCCGGATCGATGCCGCGCAGGATCATGCCGCTGGCGTTTTCGGCCGTTGCGGCCATGACCTCGCCGTAAACGAACGGCGTCGCGGCCTCGATACCCTCGACGCCCCGGATTTTATCGACCAGTGGCTCCCAATCCTCGATGCGCCCGTTGTGCGACAAGACCAGCATGTGGCTGAGCGTGCCCAGAATCTTGTTGGTCATGTCCTCCTGAAAGCCGGTGATGACCGACAGCACGACGATCAACGTGGCGACGCCGACGGCCACGCCGGTCAGGGCGATCAGGCTGATGATGGACAACAGCATCTGCCGCCGTTTCGGGCGCATGAAGCGCAGACCGACGAACCGGGCGAAACGCATGGGACTAGGACTGTTCCTTTCTGAGCAGCGGGAACAGGATCACGTCGCGGATGCTGGGCTGATTGGCGAGGAGCATCACCAGGCGATCGATCCCGATGCCCTCGCCCGCCGCGGGCGGCATGCCGTATTCCAAGGCGCGAATGTAATCCGCGTCGTACTCGTGTGCTTCTTCATCGCCGGCCTGCCGCGATTCGAGCTGCTTGAGGAAGCGGCCCCGCTGATCTTCCGGATCGGCCAACTCGTTGAAGGCATTGGCGATCTCGCGGCCGTAGATGAACAATTCGAACCGGTCCACCACGTCCGGGTTCGCGTCGTTGCGCCGGGCCAGCGGACTGACCTCGGTGGGATACTGGTAAATGAAGGTCGGCTGAATCAGCCGCGGTTCGACCTTGGCCTCGAAAATGTCGGTCAGCAGCCGGCCCACGCCCGCTTCGCCGACCAGCGGAATCTCGTGCTTTTCGCAGAAACTCGCCAACCGCTCGCGCTGCGAAAGATCCTCCGCCTTCAGGTCGGTGTGCATCAACACCGAATCGGCCATGCGCAGGCGCGCCCAGGGCCGGGCGAAACTGATCGTCGCGTCCTGGTAGGTGAATTCCTGTTTTTGAAACAGGCTGTCGGCCAGGAAGCAGAACAGCTCCTCGGTCAGATCCATCAACCGTTCGTATTGCGCGTAGGCCCAGTAAAACTCCAGCATCGTGAATTCGGGATTGTGCTTGATGCTGATGCCTTCGTTGCGGAAATTGCGGTTGATTTCAAACACCCGTTCGAAACCGCCGACCAGCAGACGCTTCAGGTACAGTTCCGGCGCGATGCGCAGATACAGGTCCATTTCCAGGGCGTTGTGGTGCGTGATGAAAGGCCGGGCCAGCGCGCCGCCGGCCAGGGCCTGCATCATCGGCGTCTCCACCTCGATGAAATCGAGCTCGGTGAAGAACACGCGGATTAAGCGAATGATTTCGCTCCGGGTGCGAAAAACGTCCATGACTTCCGGATTGGCGATCAAATCGGCGTAACGCTGCCGGTAGCGTGTTTCCTGGTCGGTCAACCCGTGCCATTTTTCCGGCAGCGGGCGCACGTTTTTCGAAAGCAGGTTCAGATCGTAGGCCGCCAGCGTGAATTCGCCGGTCCGCGTTTTGGCGGGTTGTCCGGTGAAGGCGAAAATGTCGCCGACATCGCTGAACTTTTTGAAAAACGCATGTTTATCCGGACCGACGAGCTTTTTAATGAGCAGAACCTGGATCTTGCCGGCGCGGTCGAAAACGTCGGCGAACACGGCGTTGCCGAAGTCGCGCACCGCCTTGATCCGGCCGGCGATCGTTACCCGGTCCGGGCAGGTTTCCAGTTCCTCGGCCGATTTCTCGCCGTAAAGTTCGCGCAATTGCGCCGTCGTGTGGGTGACCGACACCGACAACGGGTATGGATTGACCCCGGTTTCGCGGAGCGCCTGGATCTTTTCCTTGCGCTGTTCGATTAGTCGATTGGTATCCTCGGACATCGTTCTTCTTAACCTCTTAAAAATCCAGTTACCCTAGTGACAACCGGGGTAACCTGTCAAGCGATCACTTTTTTTGTGAAAGCAGGTAAGCCTCGATAAATCGGTCCAGATCGCCGTCCAAAACCGCGTCGACATTGCCCATTTCCACGTCGGTGCGCAGGTCCTTGACCAACCGGTAGGGCTGCAAGACGTACGACCGGATCTGACTGCCCCAGGCGATCTCCCGTTTCTGGGCGTTGATCGCCTGTTTTTCCTCTTCCTTTTCCTGCAATTTTCGCTGATACAACCGCGCCTTGAGCACCTTCATGGCGGTCGCTTTGTTGCGGTGCTGGCTGCGCTCGTTCTGGCACTGCACGACGATGCCGGTCGGCAAGTGGGTCAGCCGCACGGCGCTGCTGGTCTTGTTGACATGCTGTCCGCCGGCGCCGCCCGCGCGGTAAGTGTCGATTCTCAAATCGTTTTCATCGACCTCGACCTCGATGGTCTCCTCGATGTCGGGGTAAACGAAGACACTGGCGAACGAGGTGTGCCGCCGGGCGTTGGCGTCGAACGGGCTGATCCGCACCAACCGATGGATGCCGTTTTCGGCTTTCAGCAGACCGTAGGCGTTCCGGCCGTGGATTTCGACCGTGGCGCTCTTGATCCCCGCTTCCTCGCCCGGCAGTTCGTCGATGCTCTCGGTCTGGAACTCGTGCCGCTCCGCCCAGCGTAGGTACATGCGCAGGAGCATCGAGGCCCAGTCGGCGGCTTCGGTGCCGCCGGCGCCGGAGTGGATTTCCAGGATCGCGTCGGCGGAGTCGGCCTCCTCGGAAAAGAGCATTTGCAGCTCCTTTTCCCGCAGGTCGGTCTCGGCTTTGACGATTTTATCCGGGATTTCCGCGGCTAGTTCGGGATCCTGGCTTTCCCGCGCGAGTTCAAAAGTGACCTCGAGTTCCTCGATTTCGGCGACGAGCGCGTTCCACTCGTCGATTTCCTTTTGAATATCGCTTTTTTCCTTGAGCAGGGCCTTGGCTTTGTCGCTGTTGGTCCAGAGGTCTTCGGCGGCGGTCAGCTTTTCCAGTTCGGCGAGCCGCGCTTGCTTGGGTTCGAGATCAAAGATACCTCCGAAGTTCGTCCAATTTCTTTCGGATGGCTTCGGCTCGACTTTCAAATTCCTCGATCATGTCCACTACTCCTTGCCCCGGCGCCGCGACAGTGCCAACCCGACGGCCAGGGCAATCAGGTAAACGGCATGGGCGGCATAGGCCGCGACGTCGCCGATTCGTTCGTAAAGGGAATGAAGTTCCATGACGCCGACCGAACCGACCAACTCCGCCTCGCGGTACAGGTCGGTCGCCATCAACGTCCGGCCCAGGGGATCGATGATCCCCGAAATTCCCGTGTTGGCGGCGCGCGCCACGTACCGGCGGTTTTCGATGGCGCGGATCGCCACCTGCGCCCAGTGCTGATAAGGCGCGCTGGTGTTGCCGAACCAGGCATCGTTGGTGATGGTCACCAGGAACCGGGCACCCAGCCGGTTCAGGCGGCGCACGGTCGAAGGATACACCGCCTCGTAGCAGATGAACACCGCGAACGGCGCGCCCGGAAACGGCATGAGGGCGTAGCGGCCGCTCGGCTCGAAATTCAGCGTCCCGGTGATGTTGCGCCCGGCGATCCTCTCCAGCCAGTGCTTTTTAGGGATGTATTCGCCGAAGGGCACCAGGCGGTTCTTGTCGTACCATTGCAAGTCATCGCCCTGGGGTGAAATCAACACCGCGCTGTTGTACCGGATGTCCGGCCCGCGCGGGTCGTCGACGTTGGTTCGGATCGCCTTGCTCGGCACCCCGGTCAGCACGTAGCGCTCGGTGTCGGTGGCGTAGCGGCTGATTTCGGGATGCAGGCTCATCATGCGGTCCTGCCGCCGCGGGATCGCGGTTTCCGGCATGATGATCAACTCGGCGCCGTCGTTTTTGGTTTCCTCGGCCAGCCGCGCGTAGTTTTCCATGATCTCTTCGCGGAAGCCCGCTTTCCATTTGATGGATTGATCGACGTTGCCCTGCAGCATCCCGACCTTGACGGTCCGGCCGGCGCGCATCGCGCGTTCGATCTGCGGCGTCCGCACCGCGCCGTAAAGGAAACCCGCCACCACCAAGGCGGCGAGCGCCGCCGCGAAAGCCGTGGGAAACGGCCGTTCCTTGCGGACAAATCGCCACAGCTCGACGGCGACCACGTTGCCGAACGCGAACACCCAACCCAGACCGAACGAACCGACCAGATCGAGGGTCTGGTTGTAAACCGGGATGTGAAAGGCGGCGTCGCCCAGCACTTCCCAAGGGAATCCGCCGAGGAACCAGATCAGGAAGAAATCCCAGCACACCCAGCCGGCCGGGAAAACCAGCCACAGCGGCAGTCGCCGCTCGCGCACCGCCCAATGCAGCAGCCGGAATTGCAGTCCCCAGAACAAGCCCAGGGTCGAGCAAAGCAACAGCAGAATGAGCACCGCCACCGGGAAGGGAATCGGCGAAAAATAGGAAATCGTATAAACGAGCCAGTACAACTTGCCTAGGTTGCCGACGGTGCCGGCCAGGAAGCCCAGCCACAACGCGCGGCGCCCCGAATCGCGTAGCGCGGCGTACAAAACCGGCGCCAGGCAGACGAATCCCAGGAAACCCAGCCGCGCGTGCGGGAAACAAAGGACGTAGAGCAGCCCCGTCAGCAGCGCCGGCCAATCCTCCGCTTTTACCCAGCGGTAAACACCCAGCAAGAGCGGCGAGATCAGCAACCAGTTGAGAAATGGGAAAAATGCGAACCCGACCAGGTAGAAAAGAATCGCCAGCGCGCCCGGCCAATGGGCGGTCAGTCCGGCCGGCAATCGCGACCGCCAATCCTTGTTCGTCATCGTCTTCGTCATCGGCTCTTTGCTCTCGGGTGTTCAAAGTCGGCGGATAATAGCAAAAGCGTTTGAAAAAAAACAGCTATTCGCGGAGAAAGATTAGGGTTGCGGCCGGAAGTGGTAAAGCTCGAAATCCGGCCCGGCGGCCAATCGCGAAAACCGTTCCGGATGCTCGCGGGCCCAGGCGCATTCGGGCGGGAAACCGTCCGGCTCATGGGCCAGATAAACCGCTTCGGTCGCCGCCAGTTTTTCCGCGAAAAACATCGTCACCCCCGCTGCTTCCAAGGCCGCCCGCCAAGCCTCGTAACTCGGATTGTGCTCGCGCCAGGGAGCTTTTTCCCGCGAGCGATCCAACAACCCGCCCTTTCGCAGACGCCGGACGTAATCGTGCAGCCGGCAATCCAGGCAGCCGTCCGAGGGAACCGAAACGACCCGGTTCGTCCCGTCGCGCCCCGCGAGGTAATAGGGCCGATTAGTCCCGGCATAGGCCACCACCTGCCCGCGCTCGCGCCAGATCGGCAGGTAACCGGCGAGCGGCAAATCGCCGAACGTGGAGATTTCGGTTTTGACAAACGCCCCGCCGTGCGGCGAAGCGAAGATGGTCGCCAGCGTCGCCGCCAGAGCGAAAGCCAGAACCCACGGGGTCGGTGAACCCGCCCCCCGCCACCGGCCGATCCATAAAACCAGGGCCGCGACGGCAAACACTAGCAAACCGACGCCCCAGCCCTCGCCCGACAGCAGCCCGCGCGCCCGTACCGGCAGGAGGCCAAGGGAAAAATCCGTCCCCGGCCCGATCAAAGTCAGACCGATTCCCGCCAAAGCCGCCGCCGCCAGAACCTTCGGCCAGGGGCCGCGTTCCGGCCAGGCCGCCAGCGGTAAAAACGCCAGCGCCACCACCCACAGTAAAAACCGGTCCTGGGAACTGAACGGCACGAAGAGGAAATGCCAGACCAGCGCCACCGGCGCGATCCAGGCGAACGGCCGCCAGGCGGGCTGCCGCCAGGCCGCAACCATTCCGGCGACGATCCCGGCCAGGCCCAGCGGCGCCAGCCAAAGCCCGCAGGCGTGCGTCGCCACCGCCAGTGCCGCTCCCGGTCCCGGAACGTGGAAGGCGCTTTGCAGCATGGCCTGACGCGTATAGGCCCCGGCGAAGAGGTGCCGGCTGAAGGCCGAAACATCGAGGGGGAAAAGCGGATTGCCGGTCAGCGCCCAATTGCGCAGATACCAGGGCAGGCCAAACGCCAGCAGCGGCAGCAGCCAGGCGAAAAGCGCCCGGCCGTCGCGCCGCCCGGCGGCGAAGACGAGAAACGGCAGTGCGATCAGCGGCGCGTAAGCCGGAACCACGGCCTTGACGCCGAACGCCAGGCCTAAACTCAACCCCGCCAGCGCGGCCGCGGCCCGCCGGCCGGACATTCGATAATCTTGCGACCAGGCCAGCGACGAAAGAAAGAACGAGGCCATGAACAGATCGACAGCCGGCGCGGACGCCTGGCGGCCGGCCCACGGCACGAAACAGAAAAGCAGCGCCGGCCAATAGACGGCCGCCGAACGCCCGCCCAGCGAACGCCCCAGCCACAGCAGCGCGGCGATCGCCAAGCCCAGAAACGGCAATTGCCCGATCTTGGCGACGGCGTCGACGCCGCTCAGCTTGAATTGCGTCAGGTTCGTCACGGCCCCGCGCCAAGGCGCCATCAACCACCCGAACCACACCTCGCCCCAGGCCGGCGCGTACGCCGGCGCCGCGTCGCCGTACGGCGTGTCGATCAGAAAAATCCGGCCCGCGTTCAGCCACTGCGCGGGAAAGTGAAGATGGTAGGTCAGCGCGTCGTATTCGACGACCGGTTGCGCCAGCCGGGCCCCCACCGCGCCGGCGACGATCGCCAGCGCGAGCAGGCCGACGAACCGCATCCAGGCCGGCGCGGCCGGCCAGGCGGGATCCTCGCCGCCGGATCGGGGGCGCTCGCAACGGCCCAGGAGGACCGCGGCGATCAGCGTCGCCAGCGCGACGAACCCGAAACCGAAAAGCGAAAAACAACCGCACCAACCGAGCAGGCCGCCGGTCCCGGCCACCAGGGCGAAGGCCATCAACAGGGCGGCCATCAGGGTTTGCAGTGAATCGGCGCCGGGCAGCAATCGACGGCTCAGCCGCCGCGCCAGCCAGAAAGGCGGCACCAGACAGGCGACAGCGATCAGCGGATGAACCAAATGAAGCGTCATCGGCGGCATCTTGCCACGCGATCCGGTCGACTCACAAGACGGGAATCACTATGTTATAGTGAAACAAACGATCTCGGGGGAAGTATGTCGCCGGCGAAACGGCACAACATCACGGGGCCGGTTTGGCTCTTGTTGTTTCTGCTCTTGGCGTTACCGGCCACGCGGGTCGCGGGCAGCAACGTCATGAGCCGCTTCGCCACCGCCGTGCAGGCCATCGATCTGGGCGATCTGGATTTGGGTCCGTACGCCAAGCGGACGAACGACGCCGCGGTTTACGACGGCCGGGTTTACAGCGACAAAGCCCCCGGCGTCACGCTGGCGTTGATGCCGGCCTATTTCCTCGTCCGGCCGCTCGGCTTGCCGTTCGACGCCGCGCGCCACCTCTGCCGCCTGCTGACGCTGACGCTCTTCACCTTGCTGACGATGCGGCAACTGAACCGGCGATTGCCGCAACTGGGCGTGGAGCCGCTCATGGCCGCCGCGACGGTCGCGGCCTACGGCGTCGGCACCGTGGCGTATCCCTATTTCTTCATGCTGTACGGGCACGGGTTCGCCGCCAACGCGGTGACGCTCGGCGTCCTGTACCTGATCGCCTACCGGCGCGAGCCCGAAAAACTCGACGCCTTGGCGTTGAGCGGCTTCTTCTTCGGCCTGGCCATCCTATTCGAATATCCGACCGCACTGCTCGGACTGTTCGCCGGGCTTTACCTGCTGACGTTCGAGCGGCGTCTCGGCCGCGTCGCCGCCTTCGCCGCACTCGGCGCCCTGCTGCCGCTGGCCGTTATCGGCGCTTACAACCTCGCGGCGTTCGGCGCACCGTTTCGCTTCGGGTACGACCTCGCGAAAAAAGACGCCCATTACACGGCGGCGATGGCGTCGGGCTTCATGGGCATCGGCCGGCCGACGCTCGGCAACCTGCTGCTCCTGACCTTTTCGCCGAGCAAGGGATTGTTTTTCTGGAGCCCCTTGCTGCTGCTGGGCGCGGCGGGCCTCGGGCCGACGATCCGCCGCCAACCGCGCGAGGGCTGGCTGCTGGCGGCGATGGCGGCGGGCTACCTGGCGCTGTTCGCGGGCTACTTCGAGGCCGGCGGCGGCGCCTGCCTGGGCCCGCGCCACGTGACGCCGATCATCGGGCCGTTGCTGCTGGCCGGAGCGCTCTTCGCCTCCGGCGCGAAACCGCTTTGGCGCGGGGCCTACCTCGGCCTGGCGGTCCTCTCGAGCCTGCTGGTCTGGGCCGGCGCGTTTTCCGATCCGCAAATGCAGGACCGGCTCGTCAATCCGCTGTGGGATTTCGCGGCGCCGATGCTGCGCGAGGGAATCGGTCCGGGCAATCTGCTGGGTCTGCCCGACCGGGTCGCGACCGGGCTGGCCCTGGCGCTCTTGCTGGCCGTCTGGGCGGGCGTGCTTTTCGCCGTCCGCCGGGAAGAACCGCCGGCGCGCCGCCAACTCTCTCTCGCGGCCGGCGGGTGGCTCGCGGCCGGATTGATTTTCTACCTCGGCGTGACCCCGCTGCTGCCGCGCACCGAGCCCGGGCTGGTGCATCAAATCCTGGGCAACCATTTCGTCCTGCAAAAGAATTTCGCCCGCGCCGCCGAGGAATACGAAACGGCCTGGACGACCCGGAAAGACCCCTGGATTCTCTACTATCAGGCCAAGGCCTACCGGCACCTGGGCGACGAAGCGCGCGCGACGGCGACGCTGGAAAAGTTGGCGGCAGCGGACCCGGCGATTTTGCCGCCGGCCGAAACGAAGGGTGAGGCGGATTCCCCGCCGGAACCAGTCGCGGGAGGCGGCCAACCTTGAAACGCGCGATCACCCTCGCCTTGCTGGCGGCCGTTCTCCTGGTGGCGGTCTGGCCCCTGCTGCGGCCCTATCAGGTGGCCGGCCACAGCACCTACGTCGATCTCGTGCGGATCGTGGCGTTTCACGAGGCCGCCCACAACGGCGACTACACGCCGCGCTGGTTGCCCGATTTTTACTTTCATTACGGTAGCCCGTTGTTCAATTTTTACGCGCCGCTGACCTATTACGTGATCGAACTGTTGCACGTGATCGGCGGCAGCGCCTTCTGGGCGTTGAAGCTGGCCTACCTGCTCTTCTGGCTGGCGGCGGCGGCGGGCATGTATTTTCTGGCCCGCGCGGTGTTCGATCCGGACGGCGCGTTCGCGGCCGCGGCGGTTTACGGCCTGGCGCCCTACCTGCTGACCGACATTTACGTGCGGCACGGCATCGCCGAATTCGCCGCCTTCGCCTGGATGCCGTGGATCCTGCTCGGCCTGTGGCGCACCCAGCGCGCCGAGGGACGCTACGGCCCCGTGCTGGCCGCGTTGGCCTACGCCGGCTTGATTCTGACGCACAACATCACCGCGATGATCGCCAGCCCGTTTCTACTGCTGTTCGTCATGGTCCGACCGGAAAGCCGGCGTCAGGCCGTCCGCGCCGCCGCCTCGTTGATGTACGGCATCGGCCTCAGCGCGTTTTTCTGGCTCCCGGCCATGTGGGAAGTGAAATACGTGCAAGCCGCGCCGAGCCTGACCGGCGGTTTTTTCGAGTACCGCCACCACTTCCTGGCCTTCTGGCAGCTTTTACGGCGACACTGGGATTACGGCAGCAGCCAGGCCGGTTTCAACGACCGGATGGGATTCATGTACGGCGAATGGCTTTGGCTGTCGTTGATCGCGGCGCTGTTGATTCTGGCGCTTCCCTCGGTGCGCAAGAAGCTGACCGCCAATCGCCCGGCGATCTTCTTCCTCGCCGCCGCGGCCGCCTGCCTGTTCATGACGGTCGGCGCGTCCGCCTGGCTGTGGGGATGGTTCCCGCTGCTCTCGTTCGTGCAATTCCCCTGGCGGTTCCTGCTGCCGGCCTCGGCTTTCGGCGCGGTTCTGGCGGCGTATCCGTTCGGCCTGGCCGCGGAAAAAACCCGGCCCTACCTTAGCTGGCTGCTCGTGCTTCTGGCGTTGCTGGCCTCGGTTTCCTTCTGCCGCGCGCGCTACGTTTTTCAGGACACGGCGAAAAATTCCTTCGCCTTCGTCTTCGCGCCGGAAGCCGCGGCCGCCGCCCGCGACTCCAACCTGGTCCGTCCCGACCGGTTTCTGGACATTGAGACGATCCGCCGGCTGGGCGTGACCAGCACCGCCAGCAACGATTACCTGCCGAAAACCTGCGTCAAGGTGCCCGACCACCTGCCCGACAACGCCGCCGAGTCAGGCGGCGACGAACTGACCGTGCTCAGCTCGCGCTGGGGTTACGGGCAGATGATCGCCGAGGTGCAGGCCAACGTTCAGCAGGACGTTTTATTCAATCATTTTTATTTCCCGGGTTGGGAAGCGAAAGTCGACGGCGTGGCGACGCTGGTGCGCCCGGAGCCGGAAACCGGCCGGATGACGGTCACCGTCGAGCCGGGGCGGCACTTCGTCGAACTGCATTTCGCCGACACGCCGATCCGCCTGATCGGCCAGTTGATCGCCGTGGCCACCGCGCTGACGCTGTTGTTGTGGGCGGTTTTCGTGCTGCGCTACGAGGAAGAGTCTTGACGCGCCGCCGCGACGAGATCCTCGCCTTCTTCGCGCCGCTGGCGCTGTACCTCGCCACGCTCGTACCCACCATCCACCTGGGCGATTCGGGCGAACTGACCCTCGGCGCGGCCCTGTTGGCGATTCCGCACGTGCCGGGCTATCCGCTGCTGGCGACCCTCGGCCACGCCTTCGCGCAAGTGCCGCTGGCGCATCTGGCCTGGCGCGGCAACTTCTTTTCCGCATTTTGGGGCGCGCTGACGGTCTGGGCGCTTTACCGCTTTCTGCTGGCGCTGACCGGCCGCCGCCGGGCCGCGTTGGCGGCCGCCCTGTTGTTCGCGGTCACCTACACGCTGTGGGAACAGTCGTTGAAAATCCGCGCCTACCCGCTCAACACGTTTTTCGCCGTGGGCGTCCTCTATCTTTCCCTGCGCTGGCGGCAGACTTTCGACCGCCGTTATCTGCTGTCCGCCGCGTTTCTCTTCGGCCTGGGGCTCGGTAATCACGAAATCCTGCTGGTCGTCGCCGCCGTGCCGCTGGCCTGGGTGGCCGCGCATCGCCGCCGGCTGCAAGGTCGGGATTGGCTGCTGGGTATTGTCCTCGTCGCCCTGGGCGTCTCGATCTATCTCTATCTGCCGATCCGCGCCGCGACCGGGCCGGCCCTCAACTGGGGCGATCCGAGCACGCCGTCGCGCTTGCTCGATTCACTGTTGCAACGCCAGTACGCCGGCAAAATGTTCAATCCCGATTGGGGACCGAAGCTCGCCATACTGCGGGTCATCGCCGCCAGCTTCCCGGACGAATTCGGGGCGGCGGCTTTCCTGCTCGGCTGTCTGGGCCTGATCGTCCTGGCCCGGCGCGACGCGGTTTTCGTGCTCGGCCTGTTCCTGATGGCGCTGCTCAACGTGCTGTTGCGCATCAACTATATCGGCGAGGATGAAATCTTCCAGGTGCGCCGCTACCTGATCAGTTCCTATCTCGTCGTCGCCGTCGGTCTGGGCGCGGCGCTCGCCGAACTCGAAGCGCGGGCCGAAACCGCCGGTCGTCCCTGGCTTTCGCGCGTCTTTCAGTTGCTGCTCGTGCTGCTGATCGCCTTTCCCGCGCTGAAGCATTACTCGGCGAATCAGCAAGCAAAAAACTGGGTGGCTTACGAGGCCTGGCAGAACGCGCTGAGCCATCCGGCGCCGAGCTACGCCTTGTTCGTCGGCGGCGACAACAATCTCTTTCCGCTCTGGTATCTGCAAATCGGCGAGCGGCGGCGACCCACCGTGACCGTGCTGCCGCGCGGCGGTTTCCGCGGGGATTGGGTCGTCGAAAAAATGGGCCGCACCCTGCCGCCGGACACCATCCGGATGCGGCCGGAATACGTCGCGGCCGGCTTGCACGACCCGCTGTTTCTGTCGACGGTGGCCAACCTGCTCGACGATCGCCGGCTGCCGCTCGCCTTCGTGTTCGATCACGTGGCCAACCCGGCCGACGACGAAGCGTTGCAGGAGTTGCGGCTGCGACAACCGCCGATCTACGACGGCGCCTTGTCCTGGTGGGTCACGCCGCCGGCCCGGCCGCAAGAGGCCTGGCGCTTTTATCAAACGGCCGCCATTCTCGATCCGGACCTGGTGCGGGACCATCACACGCAGACCGTCGCGACCGATTACAGCGTCTATTACGTCCGGCTGGCGCGGTTCGCGGAAAATCAAGCGCAACCGGAATCGGCCGAAACCGCCTATCAAAAAGCCCGCGCGGCCGATCCGGCCAACGACGCCGCGCTGGCGCAAAACGCCAACTTCTTCGCCCGTCAAAACCGCCTGAACGAGGCCGTCGCCCTTTACCGCCAGGCCATCGCCCTGAATCCGCGCGAAGCGCGGCACCATCACAATCTGGCTTTGATTCTGGAAGCGGCCGGCCGGCCGGCCGAGGCGGCCCGCGAGTGGGAACTGGCTAAAGCAGCGAGACCTTGATGCCGCCGAAGGGCAGGAACGGCAACTGGTAGATCGGTTTGCGCACCGGCTCGTCGAGCCCCTGTTCGTTCTCGTAATAGTAGCCGTACAGGTTGCGCTCGTTGTAAACGTTGTAGACCTCGACAAACGCCGCGAGGTCGAGGCGCTTGTGCAAGTGCCAGGTGCGTTCGGCGCGGACGTCGAGCCGGTCGTACAGCGGGAACCGGTCGGAATTGAGCGGGCCGCTTTCCGCCTGCCAGAAGCGCAGGAACGTCCGCGGGAATTCCTCTTCCCAGCCCTCCACCGGCGTATTGGGTCGGCCCGTCGTCAGGCGGAAGCTGGTTGAAAAGACCCAATCCTGCAGGGCGCGGACGTTGGCCACCAGCGCCAGGGTGTGCCGCTGATCCTGTTCCGGGTAATACCAGCCGTAGCGGCCCATCCCGTCGTTGTAGCGCACCTCGGAGACGGAATAGGCGACCCAGCCGTCCCACCAGCCGGACAGCTTTTTCTGGAAGAACGCCTCGAGGCCCTGGGCATTGCCGAAACCGGAATTGGTGTAGAGGATGTCGGGGATTTCGTTTTGCAACACGAAGTCGGTCTGTTCGAGAAAGCTGCCCGCCGAGCCACTCATGTCCTGATAGATCCGGTCGTCGAATTCCTTGTAGTAGGTTTCCAGCCGGACCATCATGTTTTCGCCGACGCCCTGTTCGAGGCCGACGACGAAATGGGTCGATTTTTCCGCCCGCACGTTCGGGTTGCCCAGTTTTTCGTCCGAAACGAAACTGTTGTAAGGCGGCAGGAAATAGATGCCCCAGCCGGTTTTAAGGACCGTGCTCTTCGTCAGGTTGGTGGACATACTGGCGCGCGGGCTGAACACCCACCCGTTTTTCGTCGCCATGAAGCGGTCGAGCCGCGCCCCGATGTTGGTGCGCAGCCGCTCGGGCACGATTTCCGCCTCGTGCTGCACGTAGAACCCATAAAGCTGCTTGGGCTTGGAGTCGGAAAACTCGATGTTGTAGTACTTGTTTTCGGTCGAGGACCGCGCGCCCGGCGTGTATTCCGACAGGGGGAATTTCGCGCCGATGTCCAGGTCGACCCGGCCGTAGACGCCGCCGAGCTTGAAGACGTTGCGCGGCACGCTGAACTGCACGTCCTCGTTCACGTAGAAGCCGCCGGCGTCGGCCCGGCCGAAATAGCTGTTGGCGCCCGAGGTGACGTTGCCGCTGGCGTTGAGCAACTGGTAGCTGGCCGAGGTGCTCGACAAAAACCAGCTATTGGGCAGGAAATTGTAATTCAGGCCGTACACCTGGGTGATCTGATTGTAGTAGGCGGAACCCTCGTCGACGATCGACGGGTTGTCCTCGGTGATGTTCGCCCGTGCCCCGTCCTCGCTGCGGATGGCCAGGGCCACCAGGCGGTGCATGTCGTTGGGTTCCCACGTCGCGCGCAGCATCACGTCGGAAAAAACCGGAATCGGAACGTCGGTCCAGTTGAGCAGGCGCAGCATGTAATCGTAATAGCTGCGCCGCGCGTTAACGGTCCAGGTCACCTGGTTGCCGGCCGGGCCCGAGGCGAGCGCCGAGGCCGAGAGCAGCGAAACCTCCGCGATGCCATCGACGTGATCGCGGTTGCCGTCGCGGTAGGTGATGTCCAGCACGCTGCCGGTGGCGAAGGGATACTGCGCGGGGAAGCCGGCGGCGTAGAAGGTAAAGTTCTTCACCAGGTCGGTGTTGATGATCGACATGCCGATCCCGAAGTGATACGGGTTGGCCAGCAACTGCCGGTCGAGCACGATCAGGTTTTCGTAGTTTTCCGAGCCGCGCACGTACATGTCACTGGTGAAATCGGTGTTGGAGACGATGCCGGGCAATTGTTGGATGGCCTTGGTGATGTCTTCCAACGCGCCGGCATTGCTCTGGATTTCCTCGCGGGTGAACGTGTGGGCGCTGGTCTGCGGGGTTTCGTCGACCGGCGCGCGGTCGGTGATGACGATTTCCTTCTGGGTGAACGTCACGCTGAAGCGCAGTTGCACGTCGAGCGTCACGGCCTCGTCCGCTTTGACGCCGACCTGACGCGTCGCGGGATCGTAGCCCTCGGTGTGAAAGCGCAGGTTGTAGTTGCCGGCCGGCAGGTCGGTCAGTTCGTAGCGGCCGTTCTCATCGGAAAACACCGTCCGGGCCTTGCCGACGATCTTCACCTCGGCGCCCATCACGGGCGTGCCGTCCTCGTCGGTCACCAGGCCGTTGATCGAGCCGGCCAGCGCCAGGCCCGGCGCCAGCCAGCAAATCAGCAGAATGAAGAAACCGAAACGTCGCACGCCATGTTCTCCCGGGAATCACCGGTTACCTTAACGGCGGTCGGCGCAAAGTTCAATGCCGGTCCGCGGTTCCTGGGTCTATTCGTCGCCGAAAATCCTCGGGAAATCCCGCGATTCGTGCCGAACCCGCCCCTTTTCGCTACGGCGGCAGCTTGATTTATCCCCCACCCTCAAGTAGCTTGATCGCCGATTTGCAACAATCGATCGGCGGTGCGATTCCGGGCGGAAACGCCGCGCTGTTTTCATCGACCGAGGTGGGATCAGACCATGCAACGGCTAGCGGATTTCATTCTTCGGCAACGCGCCGCGGTTCTGGCGGCGATCGTCGCGCTCACCCTCCTACTGGGCTACCAGGCGGCCAAGTTGCGCCGCGACAACGATATTTTTCACTTTTTACCGGCCGGCGACCCCGACGTCCGCTTCTTCATGGAAACGGGCGAGCGCTTCGGCAGCAATTTCACCAATATGGTCGCCCTGGAAACGGCCGACCTGTTCACCGCTGAAAACCTGAAAACCCTGCGCGAACTGACCGCCGCGATCGAACGCGTCGAGGGCGTGACGCAATCGCTCAGCCTGACCAACGTCCTGGACACCCGGCGCAATGGCGATTCCGTGGAAATCGCGCAGCTCATCCCGCCCGAAGCCTTGCCGACGCAGCCCAACGAATTGACGCTATTGCGCCAGGCGGCGCTGCACAATCCGAACCTGGCCGGCAGTCTGGTTTCGGAAGACGGCCGCACGGCGCTGATCGCGGTCAGCCTGGCAGCCGACGCCGACCGCGAGGCGGCAGCGCGGCAGGTCAAGGCGGTCGCCCGCCAGACCGCGCCCAAGGCCAAATTGTATTTCGGCGGTTACGCCATGGTCATGGATTCCATGCAGGAGATGATCAACGCCGACATGACCCGCCTGATCCCCATCACCGTGGCGGTCGTGATTCTCGTGCTTTTCCTGGGCTTCGGCAGCGCGCGGGGCGTGCTGTTGCCGCTGGCGGTCGTGGCCCTGGCGAACGGATGGACGCTGGGCTTGATGAGCCTGGCGGGCATTCCGCTGACCCTGCTGACCTCGCTGGCGCCGGTGGTGATCGTCGCCACGGGCGCGTCGGCCGGCATCTACGTGCTCGGACGCTATTATGAAGGATCGGTGGACGCGACCGACCAGCGGGCCGTCGTCGCGGCGGCGCTGGGCAAGGTGAACGGACCGATTCTCCTGTCCGGACTGGCCGCAGCGCTGGGCTTCCTGGCCCTGCTGATCGCGCCGATGACCCTGTTCAAGCAGTTCGGCGTCGCGGCGGCCCTGGGCTCGCTGGTGTCGGCGCTGTTGTCGGTCACCTTCCTGCCCGCGCTGCTTTCCTATCTGCCGCTCCGGCCGGCGCGGCCGTTTCTGCGCCGCCGCCCGTTCGCCGCGCCCGAAAACGGCCTGCTCGGCCGCCTGGGCCGCCTGGCCTCCGAACGGTCCCTGGCCGTGTTGCTCGTCGCCCTGGCGCTCGTGCTGACAGCGGGCGCGCTGCTGGCGCGGATTCCGCTTTACGCCGACCTGATGACGTACTTTCCGCCCGCCAGCGAGACCCGCGTTTCCGAGGCGCTATTGCGCGACAAGTTCGGCGGCTCGCAGTTTTTCTTCGTCAATTTCCAGGCCAAGGACGTGCGCGATCCGGTTGTGCTCGACCAGATGGATCGCCTGATGAAGCGGCTGCGTTCGGTGCCCGGCGTCAACTACCCGCAGTCGATCGTCGACGTCGTCGCGCTGCTCAACCGGCTGATGCACGGCGAGCCCGGCGTGCCCGATTCGCGCGAGAAGATCGACAACCTCTGGTTCTTCCTGCAAGGCCAGAAAATGATCGCCCCCTTCATCGACAAGGACACGCAAAACGCCGTCGTCCAGGCGCGCCTGGGCGCCAGCGATCCCCGTGTCCTCGCGTCGAGCCTGACAACCATTCAAGACCTGCTCGACCGCGAATTCCCGCGTGAGGGTTTCGCCGTCCCCTGGACCGGCCTGACCGGCGAGCAGCGGGACGCGCTGCGCCAATACCAGGCCAAACACCTGGCCGAAAAAATCCGCCTCGATCTGCGGCCGGTTTTGCCGGACCTGCCGGCCGAATTGCCGGCCGTGGAGCGTTTGTTGGTCGAGGCCATGTCGACGTCGACCGCGCTGGAAAGCGGCCTGCGGCAACCATTCCGGAAAATCGCCGCGCATTACCTGAGCGGTGCCGATTGCGACATCCCGCTGCCGGAAAATTTCGACGCCGAGCCACTGGCCGAGGCGCTGTCCCTGGCCGAAACGTTCACCGCCCCCGGTTTCGCCGTCGTGCTGCAAGCCAAGCTGCCGCCGGCGGTGCTGCAGGAGGATCCGGACAGCGTTTCGTTCGCGGCGGACGCCCTGGCGAACCTGGCGGCGGGCGCCGCGAACGAACAGCGGTATCAACGAGTCCAATCAAAATTACTCGGTTGGCTGGCCGACGATTACCGTTTCAAGCTCGACCAACCCGGCCGGGAACGCCTGGCCGCCGATTTGCGCGCCGACCTGTGGGGCGTCAACGCCCAGCACGTCTTCGCCGATCGCGAAAACTACCGCCGGATCCTCGGCCGCGAACCGGCGGACGGCGAGGCGGTGCGCTGGGAAATCAAGCTGACCGGCTGGCCGGTCGTTTCCGGCAAGTTCGACGCCCGGCTGCTGCCGGTGCAGCTCGAAATGCTGGCCCTGGTGCTCGCCGTCCTGTGGATCCTCCTGGCGCTCTACCTCCGCTCGCCCCTCGGCGGCCTGCTGGCCGTGTCGCCGGCGGCGTTGACGGTGCTGATCCACTTCGGGGTGATGGGCGCGCTCGGGTTTCCGCTCGACAACAGCGCGGTGATGATTTCGGGCATCGCCCTGGGGATCAGCGTCGGCTACGCGATCGTCTTCACCGCCCGGCTGCGGGAAGAGGCGGCGGCGGGCGCGTCGCCGGCCGGCGCGACGGTGCGCGCCTTGACGACCACCGGACGGGCCATTAGCATGAGCGCGCTTTCCGTCGCACTGGGGTTCCTGGTGCTGGTTTTTTCAGAAATGACTCCCCAAAAACGGTTTGGGTTGTTGATTGCGTTAGCCCTGGTCGTCGCCGCGGCGGCGACGTTTACGGTTTATCCGGCGGCGCTCGGGCGGCTTCGCCCCCGCTGGCTCCGCGACGCGGCGCGCGGCTCGAAAAGTTGATCGAGAAAGGAAATCAGCATGTTCAACTGGAAACGGTTGTCTTTGGCGGTTTTGTTGGGCGTCGGGTGCCTGCTGGCGGCGACCGCTCACGCCCAGGAGATGGACGGTAACGCGATCCTGCGCAAAGCCGACGACGTCGCCAACGCGATGAAAGATCTCAAATTCGACATGACCATGATTCTGGTCGACAAGAGCGGCATCGAGAAAAAACGGGTCCTGCGCGTCTGGCAGAAGGACAAGAAGCGGATGACCAAGTTCATGGAACCGGCCACCGAGCGCGGCATGGCGGTCTTGGTCATCGACGACCAGACCAGCTTCACCTACCTGCCCGCCTACAAAAAGGTCCGCCGTATCGCCTCGCACGTGCGCAACCAGTCGCTGATGGGCGCCGATTTCTCGCAGGAAGACCTGTCCACCACCCACCTCTCCAACGATTACAACGCCGACCTGCTGGAAACGACGGCCGATAATTACCTGCTGAAACTGACGCCCAAGCCGGACAAGATGCTCAGCTATTCCAAGCTGGAGATCACCCTCCAGCGCAACACGCTGCTCATCACCCAGCTCAAATATTTCGACAAGATCAGCGGCAAGCACGTCAAGACCGAGGACCGCGAGAACTTCACCACCATCAAGGGCTACACCGCGCCGCGCCACGTCAAAATGACCGACCTGGCTTCCGGCCATTACACGACCATCGACATGACCAACGTCGAATACGACACGAACATCAGCGAGGACATCTTCACCACGCGCTACCTGCGGCGCCCCGAGAAATAACGGATGGCCCGTCGCTTCCGGTCCTGGCTTCTTTTGCTCGCGCCGACGCTCTGCCTGTGGGCGGCCGCGGCCGGCGCCGCGCCCAAGGCCGGTCTGACCTGGAGCGGCTTCTTCGAGTCCATCAACCGCGCCACCATCGAGGGCCCCAGCGAATTCAACTACAACGAAAACGTGCTGGGCCTCGAGGTCACCGCCATCCCGACGGGCATGGCGATGGTCTACGGCAGCTTGCACCTGGTGAACATCGGCATCGACGAGCGCGTCGACGATCACACCCTGACCATCGACCAGCAGCAGGACCGGTCGCAGACCGATCCCGTGCGGCTGGAACTGGATGAAGCCTACCTGCAGGTTTCCGGCCTCGGCGTGAAGGACCTGGACCTGAAAATCGGCAAACAGCGCATCCAGTGGGGCACCGGCGACCAGTTCAACCCGACCGACAACCTCAACCCCGACGACCTGCACGACCCACTACGCTTCGGCGCCAAGGTGCCGACCCCGGCGCTGCAGGCCCAGTACTTTCTCGGCCAGTCGACATTTACCGCCGTGCTGGTGCCGCTGTTCGAGCCGGCGCTGCTGCCGCGCACCGACGTGCGGCCGATTTTCGAGAAGCAGTTCGCCGAAATGTCGAGCTCGTTTCAGATCGACACCGGCGACGCGGTGCTCGACAGCCTGTTCGATTCGATGATCGGGCCGGCGCTCGACGGCGCGTCGCTCGGGTCGGTCAACATTCACGGCACCCTGCCCGACAAAACGCCGCGCAACATGAACTACGGCCTGAAGTTCGCCAGCAACTTCGGCCCGATCGACTTTTCGATCAGCTACGCCTACGTGCGCGACGACTTCGGCGTCCCCAAGCGCATCACCATGACGGTCGCGCCGCTGTCGGGCGATTCCGGCAAGCTGATCGACACCGTCGACGTCGACGTCGAAAACGCGTTCCCGCGCGAGCACGTGATCGGCGGCGACTACTCGGCCAACGTGCCCGCGCTCGACATCGGCGTCTGGGGCGAGGTGGCCTTCTTCATTCCGGAATCGATGGAAACGACCTACGTGCTCGACGCCGGCACGGAATTCAACCGGCTGTTCGGCGGGATCGCGCGGCGCGATCTGGAAAACGGCGTGGTCATCGCCAAGGACAAGCCGCTCGAGGACAATTTCTTCAAGGCCGTCGCGGGCCTCGACTACACCTTCCCCGGCGCGATCTACATCAACACGCAGTACGTGCACGGCTTTCCCAACGAGAGCACGGCCGAGGCGATTTCCGATTACCAGTTTCTCATGATCGACCGGCCGTTCCTCAACGACGCGATCAAACCGCGCCTCAACGCCCTCTATTGCTACACCGACCAGAGCTTCGTGATTTACCCGGAAGTGTATTTCTTCCCGTACGACGCGATCGAAATCTCACTCGGCACTTTTCACATTTTCGGTGAGATCGACACCAGCTTCGGCCAGTTCGGCCACGACTTCGCGTTCCTGCGCGCCAAGGCGACGTTCTGATGAAAGTGGCGCGGATGAAACGCGCCCCGACGATCAATCAACGTAAAAAAATGTATTGGAATAGGTTCAAGGCCGCCGGATATTGTTCAGACAGTGATTGAATGTTCAATATTGTCGGAACTCATCAATCCGCCAAAGGAAAAGCAACGTCCGTCAATTCCCAATAGGCGTCGTCGTTGAAATCAATATCAGGCAGCACGACTCTTTTCCATTCACCCTTGTCGAAATGCAGGATCAAGCCAATGGTTTTATCCATCGGCTCGACAACAGTATACATCGAGGCTCCAACCGCCCACATCTCCATTGCCGAGATCGTCGCCACGCTATTAAAGTAGCTGCTTGCATGGAGGACGATTTGTTGGATATTCGGCAACTCATCATGCCAGCCGTCTTGGGCGTATCGCGCGGCGACATTTTCCGACTCGACCAGCCATCCATTTTGCCTATCGATAAATGAGAACGAGGCGGAAAAGCCAAACTCGCCACACGTATTATCCTCACCAACCCAATCCTCTTGTCTCCAAGCGCCATCAAAATAATGTAAAATCACCGGCGCATAAAACTCGTTGCCAAAACCCGCCGCCCAACCTTCTGCCTCGTCGTTGAAAACAACCGCGTTCAAAGTCCAACTGCCGGCCACCTCCGGTAATTCTTCTTCCTGCCAGGAGACGCCGTCGTAGACGAGCATCAATCCCCTTCGCAAGTCGGGATAAGTGGCGTCGTAGTACCCGGCGGCATGACCAAATTGATCGGACCAGACGTGAATGCTCTCCAGATGCCAGGCGTTTTCGAGCGCCGGCGCCTCGACGAATTGCCAAGCGCCGTCGATATAGTGCATCAGTAAATCGCCGTTCGTCGCGCTATCGCCCCCGATCGCCCAACCTTCCCGCGTGTTCAACATATGGATATCGTGTACGCTCCAGCCGGTTTCGCGTGCGGGGGTTTCTTCCTGGAGCCACTCGCCGTTCTCGTAACGCAGGATCAGGCCGGCGATGGGCAGGCCGATGTCATCACGGCGCACCGAGCCTACCGCCCAGCCCTGGGTTTTCGTCGGAAAGGACAGGGCATACAGATACACGCGCTCCGTTTGCTCCGGTAGCGTTTCCAGGGCCCATTTCTCGTTTTGATAATGAGTAACGAACCCGATGCCCGCTCGACAATTGTAACCGGTTGCCCATCCCTCGTTTGGATCGACCGTCGTATCGTTGTTGTCGTTGTTGTCGTCATTGTCGTCGTCATTGTTATCGTTGTCGTCATCATCATCTTGAGCCTGCCCCGAGGGCGACTCGGGGTCATCATCGTCGGATGAATTTTGGCAACCGGCGAAAACGGACAAAAAGAGCAAGAGAAAAAGGCAAATGCGTTTCATGCTTCGCTTCCTCATGATTCGAAATCCATCATCATGACCACTGGCATTGTATCACTCTTTTAAGTAAACTTCGTTTTCCCGAATTCTTAATAAATCGACATTTGTGGATCACCATAGAGCGTGGTAATCAACACTTGATTGTAATTCGCCATGTCTAATCGACCGTATATGGGCTCGGTTGCATAGGCTAATGCCAAGCCGATATTCAGGTTCATCCGGATCGCAAAATCAGCCCACCGATATCTGATTTCCTGCATTCCGTAATCAGTCATACAGGTGTCGAAATTTTTACAATCGTTTGTAGCCCATCCGGTAATCGTGCTGGCAATTGATGCCGCCGACCTCCAACGCAGCATTTTATAAGCTAAATTTCCCAGGTCGTCGGGTTTACCCATGTTGCATCCGCCGAAGTAGTGGATGTGCCTAGTCGTCCTTCCACAACTTAAACTACCGTATCCACCTTGGATATCAGAGGAATAGACAAACGGCAAAGCATTGATTTCTCCATCCGCACAATTCGTCTGACAATTATCACTTTGCGGTGCATTGTCCACTGGCAAATCACAAATCCATCTTCTTCGGTTGGAACTGTCGGGACTTCCATGTGAAAATTGCAGCAATACACCAAAGCTTTGATTGTATAATGTTGCTTTATATGTTGAGTTATTGAGATCCTCGGTACTCGAACCGCTGCAATAGGTATTGCCGTCCCAAGAACAGTTATCATCACTATCGTCATCATCGATGGGTAACATTTCGATACAATCCGCCTCGTTGCAATGATCATACAATCGGTATTGCGCGTTGAAGCCGGCTTCCTGAACGATATCGGTATAAATCGCCTGCGTGGTAAGGGAGCAATCAAATTTACTTTCGTAACAATATTCGTTGCAATGTCCATCTACCCTTGTATCGAAAAGTCTTATCATACTGGCCGCGAGAAATACCTTTTGACGGTAGGCCGTGCCATAGGTTCCTTCTTGGAAGGCAATCGTGCGCGATAAAATGCAATTGAGCGCTTGTGTATCGTATAATGCCGCATAAGTGGAATTGTAATATACCGGGATCCGACCCACGATGATGTCTTGCTCGAGTTTCAAACCATAGATATAGGTTTGCCAGCACAATTCACCCAAGGATATTTGGCAATAATCCCCACCGAATTCCGCCAGATTGCCATTGAGGTTTCGATCCCATAAGTGAGTGGCATCCAAGTCCGAATAATAGCGATCCGAATAACGATAATTGTCGGCATCGCCATCGGGAACCGCTTTGATCATCGGGATCCAAACGTCTCCGTTCGATTCCGCTAAGGTGCGAGGATCGCCGATAAACAACATAACCGATATTCAGTGTGTTAAGATTGCTTCTCAGCCAGCTTTTTATTAAACCCCAACGATATCCAAGCCCGCCCCAATCGCTTTCGGTCGCCACATAAACGGTGATGCCGCGAGACGCCTTCGAATCGATATAGTCGTCAATGATCCCGGCAGAGTTATCGTAGATGTTGTCGGTCGTGATGATTACCTCGGAAAACGTAACCTTGGCCGATTTATCCGAGCGTGCCTCGTAAAGCGGAAGAATATCATTAAAATTCCAAATATTTTCGGCGGCTCTGTCAGCCAGAAAATCGCCTTTCATATCCTGCAGCGGGGTTCCAGTGCGCTAATAATAAATCCGAAAACTAGCGGATGAAGTCAGAAAAAGAGCGCCCTTTTGGATATCATACTGAAATGGACTGACCGCCACCAACGCATAGACCCATTGCCGAAGGGTTTCGATGGAAGAAATCTGGATCGGCGCCGCCGGGAAAAGTTTTTCATGGTTGAGTGCGGCATCCTCGCTTGGGGCAAATTCCCCCTCGCCCGAGGTAATCGGTTTCAGCTCAATGAAGTTTTAGTACGTTTCAGTGTTGTCGGCGTAAATAATAAGATTGACACTTTCCGGATTGATATCGGCCGGCAGTCCGACGGGAATGAACACCATGGGAAGCGCTGGACCGCCCGTAAAACCATAATTATTGAAACCGGGGATGTTGATAGTACGTTCATTCTCACCGAATGTAACATCCGTATCGGGAATTTTAAAGGAAATATCAATATAATTTTCTGTTGTTTCGATTGAAAAGTAGCTGCGCGGATCGCTTGAGAGTTCTTGGGAATTGATCCCAAGAGTCCCGCAAAATCCGAAAGAGCTTCCAAAAAGCAGCGAACAAACAGTCACCAAAATAAAAAACAGTTTCCTCATGATTACCCCTCCTAGTATACCCAATTGTGTTCGCCCGTCTTCAATATTGATAATTTTTAAGAACAACTATTTTTCAACCGTTTCTATTTAAAGTTATTTAAAATCAACAAATTAGCGGCTGTCAATATATTTTTTAATCAATATTCATTTTAATCGGGCGGGTTATTCGTTTTTTCACCGAGGAGAAAAAGAATGTGATTCCCAGATGAGGGCGCTTACGACAGCCGTGACTCCAGCCATTGGGCGACGAGAACGGTGTGGCTGACGTTTTCGAGGACGAAGATCGAACGCAGGCGGAGGCCGGCGCATTCCCAATCCACTTCCAGGGCCATCCGGCCTTCGATGCGCCGGCGGTCGGACAGCCGAACCTTGACCCCGCGCAGCAGCGTGTAGGGGATCCAGATCGGCCGGCGGACGAACGTGCGCTTGAACAGCACGCCGCGGTCGCCGAGGTACAGCACGCCGGGGCGCACGAACAGCAGGCTCCAGCCCAAAAAAGCGGCGCCCTCGCGCTCCTCGTCCATCCGCCGCGTCAGGTAATAGAAACCGGCGAAATGCTGCATTCCCTCGCCGGGAGTTTCCGGGTTGCCCAGTTCGGCGGGCCAGGGGTATTTGCGCCGCAGATAGACTCCGAGCCCGAACCACACGCCCGCCAACACGACCAACAGCGATCCCACCAAAATGCTGTTGACGACGATCGGCGTGGCGGTCATGGCCGGTCGGCTATTGCAGGTACTGCTTGATTTGCGGCTCGAAATACACCGTCGGGTAACGGTGCGCCATCAGCGATTGCGCCAGGCCGCGGGTCGCCTGTTCCTGTTTTTCGTCGGACGCCCGCGCCAGGGCCGCGTCTTTCACCTGTTCGAAACTCGGCGTCTCACCGTCGCTGACGAAATCCTTGACGTGTTTGTCGTAGTAGGCCTTCGCCTCGGCGATGGTGGCCTTGATCTCGTGGCCGACGATTTCGCCCCGCGTCACGTAGCTGAGCGTCCCGACCTCGACCACCTTCTTGCGCAGTTCGAACTCGGCTGTTTTATCGAGGCCCTGGAGTTCGGCGTAGTGGTGCACCACGTCCTCGCCGATCACGTATTCGAGCATCTCGCGCGCCAGCTTGGTTTCCTTCAATTTCGCCTTGGCGTCGCGCGGCATTTCCTCGATCCGTTTGAGCAGTTGCCCGATGGTGTACGTGTAATCGGCGCCCGTAGCGAGCGCCTCGGTGGCGGCCGGATAATTTTCCGGCTTGTCGCCGGGTTTGATTTTCTCGATCAGTTCGTAGTTGATCTTCACCTGGAACTGGGCCATCAATTCGGTTTTCTTCGCCGCGTAGGCGTCGTCCAGCGCCTTGGACAGCAATTGATAACGCAGCTTCTCCTTGATGTCGGCGAAGGGCACTTGTTCGGGATGCTTGATCGTTTGGTCGTAGAATGCCTTCACCTGTTCGTCGGTGACGGTGATGTTCTTGAGCAGTTCGCGGCGGACTTCCTCGTTCAGGGCGCTGTATTGTCGCAGGTCGAGTATCTTTTTGAATTCGGGCGCCTTGAACAGGCGGCGGCGCACTCCCTCGAGGTAGTAGACCGATTCGATCGCCAGTTTCTCGAGGAAATCACGTTTGCCGGCGGGAGTCAGGTACTGATAGCGATTGGCCGGCGGTACGCGGGAAAACGCCATTTCGAAATACGGCTGAGTGATTTGGAATTTTTTCCCGATGTCGACCAGCACCGGCTGACCGTCGTCGGAAACCGGCGCATCGGTGTTTTTCGGGCCGCCGCACGCGACGAAACCCAGCCAGCAAACCAGGGCCAACAGCAACATCCGTTTGGGCATACGTGCCACGATTCTTTCCTCCAGATCGAATTGCGCTAAGATAACCACAAACCGCCCGCCGCCTCAAGCGGGGATGAGGCGAGCGCTCGCTTTTTCATGGGAATTCTCATCCCGGATTTGACATCGTGATTTCGCCTCCCCACAATGCCGGGCACGTCGAGTGACCGATCCGTAAAAACGAACGAACAGGAAAAAACACCCCGATGAGCGACATTCCGACCCGTTTCCCCGCCGTGGCAACCGATCGGGTGCTGATTCTGCTGGCCAAATTTGCCAACACCATGCTCAACCTGGAGATGGAATTCGCGCATCGCCTGGACGAGGCGCGGCTGTCGCGGGCGCTGACCCTGCTGGGCGACGCCGAACCGGTATTGGGTTGCCGTTACGTGCTCGACCCCCATCAGCCCTATTGGGAGCGAGTGGCGCCGTCGGGCGACCGCCTGATCTTCACCCATGATCCCGCCGAGCTGGCGGCGTTTCTGACCGCGGACCTCAACGCCTTCGCCGGACCGCAATATCGGGCGTGTCTGTTGCGCGAATCGGCGGGCGACCGCTTGCTGCTCAAGGTCGCGCACAACGCAGCCGACGCCGGCGGCATCAAGCACGTTTCGGCCTCGCTGGCGGAAATCTACCGGCGCCTGGGCGACGATCCGCGTTACCTGCCCCGCCCGAACGTCGAGGGTTCACGCGACACCTGGCAGATCTTCCGTCAGATCCCCCGGCGGGCGCTGCCGAAAATCTACCGCAACTTCCTGCACAACGCGCGGATCAACGTCAACCGGCTGGGCGCTCACTCCCTGCGGACCAACGGCGTCGCCGGCGACCCGCCGGCCTACGAAAAACGCCGCTTCGCTCCCGAACGGGTCCGGCGCATCGCCGCGATCGGCCGCCGCTACGGGGCCACCCTCAACGACCTGTTCATCGCCGCTTTTCTGCGCACCGCCGCCCGGATCGGCCGATACGACGGCGAACGGCAATTCCGGCTGGCCACCACCGTCGACCTGCGCCGGCACTATCTGCCGACCGGCAAGGCGGAAGGCATTTGCAACCTCAGCGGCTTCGAGTACCAGAACCTGGATCGCAACCTCGGCCACGATTTTTTCGAAACCCTGACCATGGTCGCGGCCGCCACGCGCGCCCGCAAAGCCAATTACCTGGGATTGAACGACTACATCGGCGTCATCCCGCTGCTCGGGATTCTGCCGCCGCGCTGGATCAACGGGCCGATCGAGCGCCTGTTCCACCACGGCATCCGGACCTACAACGTGGCCAACGTGCTGACCAACATGGGACCGATCGAACCGGAGGAAGTGCGTTACGACGAGCCGCCGCTCGACGCCTGGATTCACGGACCGCAGGCGCTGCCGCCGCTGCTCGCCGCCGGCCTGACGGGTTTCGCCGGGTCGATGACCCTTTCCATCGGCCACCTGCCGACCGCCGAAAACCGCGCGCTGATCGCGAGCCTGTTGGACGGAATCCACGAAATTCTACCCGCTTGAGCGTGCGAATCCGGCAAATAATGGCCGCCTTTTTACCGCTTTCTCGGTTGTGAGCTGCATCAATTCCTGATATTTTACCTCTATATTAATTTGCTTCAGGTTGAGGTGTCCGGTTGAAAAGCGGGAATGCACTTTTTTCCATTTTGACGCCAAGCATCGAAGCGGCCATTAGAGACAGCAATCCCTGGTGGAACGAGGGGAAATGGGATCCTTACAATCTCCCGCCAATGCGCCGCTGGATATTTTCGACGGCCATCAATCGGCTACGGAACGGCTTAACCCCCGCCGTCGTTCTACGCGGACCCCGCCAAGTCGGTAAAACAACCCTGATGAATCAGATGATCCACTCGCTTTTGGAATCCGGGGTGGATCCAAAAAGCATTATCAAGGTTCAATTCGACGAATTGCCAGGATTTCGAAAGACCAGCGAACCGATCTTGGAAATCGCACGTTGGTTCCGGGAACGAATCCTCGGTGAAAATTTCAATAAAGCGGCCCATGCCGGCCGGATCGCCTATCTATTTTTCGATGAGGTGCAAAACCTCGCCGATTGGGCTCCCCAAATTAAACAGCTTGTGGATATTCACCCGGTGCGAGTGATGCTGACCGGAAGTTCGGCATTGCGCATCGAGGCGGGAAGAGACAGCCTCGCCGGTCGAATTTCCACTCTTGAACTTGGTCCTTTACTGCTCCGTGAAATCGGCGAATTGCGCCAATTCGGAACAGTCGAGCCTTTTCTGCCGTTGAACGGGTTACAACCGTTATCGAAAAAGGAATTTTGGTTGGACTTGCGCCGCCATGGCGAGAAAAACACGGCATTTCGCCAGCAAGCCTTCGCTGCTTTTTCCGAACGAGGCGCTTACCCGATCGCCCAAGTACGGCATGCCTTGCCTTGGGACGAGATCGCGGCTCACCTTGTCGAAACCGTTATTCGTCGGGCGATTGCACACGATCTGCGCATGGGAGCCAAGGGACAAAAAAGGGATGAAAATTTACTGGAAGAAGTCTTCCGCCTTGCCTGCCGTTATATTGGTCAATCGCCGCAATTATCGCTTTATCTTGAGGAAATCCGACAGGCTTTACATGCCAACATCGGTCCCCAACGAATCATGGCTTATTTGAAATTTCTGGATGGCGCTCTGTTAATAAAACTGATTCAACCGCTGGAGCTGCGGTTGAAAAAACGTAAAGGCGCGGCAAAAATCTGCCTTTGCGATCCGATTCTTCGCGCCGCATGGCTGCAAGAACGAGTTCCGCTTTCACCCTCGCTATTAGAACAATCACCGCATTTGTCCGACATTGCCGGACGAATCGCCGAAAGCGTTCTGGGCTACAATCTCGCCTCGATGGCTGGATTACAAATTTCACACTTCCCCGAACGACCAACAGAACCGGAAATTGATTTTGTCATCACCCTGGGCGATCAACGCATTCCGATCGAGGTTAAATATCGCCGTCGAATCGATTTTAACGATACGATCGCGTTGCGGTCATTTATCGAAAAGGCTCATTACAACGCACCGTTCGGTTTACTAATCACGCAAAACGATTTGTCGGCGTCAGATGATCCGCGAATCGTTTCACTCCCATTATCCTCCTTTCTCATGATGAGATAAACACTCCACTCAATTGTCATTTCAGCCTATTTTGTACCATCTATGGCTTCAGTCTCGCTAATCGTGTATATAATATTTAGTTTGTCATTTGATGCCGCGACCATCGACAACAGCGATCAGGATGGGATTATTTGCAATGAATATCAAACATTCACGAGTGTTATTGTTTTTTCTCGCGCTCCTTTTCGCCTTTATCGCCAGCGGCTGCACTGACGACGAGGACAAGGATGACGACAACGACGCGGGCGGGACCGACGACGACGACAACGATGACGACAACGACGCCTCGCCGCCGGCCGACGATGACGACGACGACAACGACGATCAACCCGCGCTGCAGGTCGGCGCGGCGCGCGTCGACATCACGCCCGAGGATTCGGTCCTGCTGGGCGGCTTTGGCTCCTGCTTCCTCGCCGCCGCGTTCTGCCGCTGGTCGGAAGGGGTGCACGACCCGATCGACGCCACGGCCATCGCGCTGGACGATGGCAACGTCCCGCCGATCGTCGTGATCAACCTCGACATCGTGGGCCTCATCATCACCGACGGCATCGCCATTCGCCAGCAACTGGGCGCCGCGCTGGGCATCGGGCCGGAACGGATCGTCGTCACCTCGACGCACAACCACCAGTCGCCGGACACCATCGGCCTGTGGGGCGTGATCATTCCGCCGCAAACCGGCCGCGACGACGACTTCATCGCCGCCATGATCGCCGGCGCCGTCCAGGCCGGCCGCGAAGCCTACGACAACCGCGTGCCGGTCTATGCCTTCGCCGCGCAAGGCCTCGAAACGGAATTGCACTACAACGTCGAACAACAGGACGACCCCGAGGCGCCGCTGGATTCGCACCTCACGGTGCTGCAATTCATCGACGAGGCCGGCGACTCGGTCGCGACGCTCGGTAGTTGGGGCGCCCACGCCACCGCGATGGGGCCGCACAACAGCCTGCTCTCCGCCGATTTCCCCGGCGCCTACTACCAATACATGGACCAGGCGCTCGGCGGCGTTAACATGTTCGTCAACGGCGTGCTGGGCGGCGGCGTGTTGCTGGTCAACAATCCCGATCCGAACAGCGGCCTGTTCGAGGATTGGGGAACCTGGGCCGAAGTGGATCGGATCGGTGAAGTGTTGGCCGACCGTGCCCGGGAACTGCTCGCCGGCGCCGAGGAACTGGACGATCCGGCGGTGAACATCATCACCACGGTCGTGGAAACGAAACTACAAAACATCGCTTTCGCCGGCATCGGGTTGTTGAACCTGATCCCGCGCGAAATTCCGCCGTTGGGCGGCAACGGCGTTTCGCAGCTTTCCGCCTGGCGCCTGGGCCCGGTGGTCTTCGCGTCGATGCCGGGCGAGGTCACGCCGCGGGTCGGCCTGGCCTTGCGTGAAATGATCGGCGGCGACTACCAGATCATCGCCAACGTCGCGCAGGACTGGATCGGCTACATCATGGCCGAGGAGGAGTATCGCAATCTGAATTACATCTATTACGCGATGCTCGCCGTCGGCCCCGATACCGGCCGCGACGTTCTGGCGGTCTACCAGAAGATTCTGCCCGAGCTATCGCCGCCGGCGTTCTAGCAGGGTGTTGAAAAACAGCCGGCGTGCGATCCATGGATGGATCGCCATTTTCGGTAACTTCCGAAGTTGCCGAAAATGAAGCGAAAGAAAAACCACGCTTTTTGTTGAGCGCGGTTGAAAAAGGCCAGGACGACCTTTTTCAACAGACTGCTAAGACCGGTGCGGAATCGCCCGGCCGACGAAGTCCGGCAGGTGCGACAAGCCTTTATCGATCGCCTTTCGCCACAGTGGCTTTTCCGTTTCGGCCAGCAGTTCATTCAATTTGGCGTGAACATCCCGCCCGATGAACGGCCCATGCCCGCCGCAAACCCGTTCGATCGGCGGCATGTTGCGCAGAAACTCCCGGGTGGTTTCATGGCACAGTTCCACCTGCGGGCTGTAGCCGGGATGGGCCAGCCGCAGCGATTCCCAGAGCCGAAACGGCGGCAGGCCGGTCAGGATGGAATCGCCCGAAAACAGGGTGCGGCTCGGCTTGTGATAAAGCATGACCGCGCCGTCGGTGTGGCCGGGGGTCGGGATGACCTCGAAGCCCCACTTCCAGGGGCCTTCGGTATACACTTCGTCGACCGTGCTGCGCGCCGGTAGCCAATCCTGCATCCGGCAAGGCGCCTTGACGTAGAGCTTGAGCGGACGATTGGAAAACGGCGGCGGCGTCGCCGTGCCGTCCAGGTAGCCCGCGTCGCGCCGGTGGCAGATGACCGGGCATTGGAATTTTTTCCGCAACCACGCGGCATTGCCCGCGTGATCGCGATGCCAATGGGTAAGCAGCACGGCGGTCAGATCGCCGGGTTTGGTCAAACCGTGCCGCGAGAGCCACAACGCCAACAAAGGACGCTCGGATTGGTCGCCGGTATCGATCAAAAAGCGACGGCCTCGTTTGTCGGCGAGCAGCCAAACGTTGGAAATCGAGACGTAATTCGCCAACCACAAATCCGTAGCCAACTGACTCATGACTGAATCGTACCTCTTTTCGTCCCCTCCTCTCCCATCAAGTATCCTGCGAACCGGACCGGATGTTGACACAATGCGTCATGCTTTGCAAGAGTTATTATGCTCAATTGTGACGCTCTGCGTAATGTTCAAATTCTGTTGTTTTTGAAGGAATTATTGCTTTCGGCGAAGGATCACGGCGCCCTTTTCATTGTCGATTTTGGAGCAAACAAACTCGGGGTGAGCGACGAGCCAGCGGCGCACGGTTTCGGTTTCGTCGGGCCGGGCGGCGTCGTCGAGCAGCACCACGCCGGTCGGGCTCAGCTTGTCGAGCAGTACCGGCAGCGCCGGGTAGCGGGACAGGGATTGAAGCGTATGCGGCGGGCCGTCGACGATCAACAGGTCGATCGGCGGCAGGTTCTCGAAAGCCTTGCGGTCGTACCACTGCCAGTTCCGGTTGTCCAAGGTGAGCGGTTGCAGCGGCGCGTGGCGCAAATCCACCCAAGCGGACAGGCCGTGCTTTTTAATCTGGTCGCCGGTTTCGCGCAGGTACTGTTCTTCATGGTCCAGCGCGTACACTCGACCCTCGCCCTGGGCTTCGAGCAGGTAGGCGTTGAGAATGGTCGAGGTGCCGGAACCCAGTTCGACGATCGCCCGCGGCCGGATTTCCCGCACGAGCGAAATCAGGAGGTTGGCGAAATCGGGCGAAATGGCGAAGTGGCGCAGCGGCGGCAACGGCGCCCGTGGCCGGATCTGTGAAAACAGCGAGAACAGCGCCTCCACCTGGCGGTAGTTCTGCTGCGGCTTGTTGAAGAGATATTGAGTGCGCCGATACAGCTCGAATTGCACGGCGATCGTCAGGCCGGCGATCAACGCCAGCAGCACCGCCAGACCGAACCAATGCATCACCGTCAGCAGCACCGCCCCGGCCAACAGCAGCAGCAGAAAAGCCCCCGCCGCCACGGCCATATCGCTTTTTCGAATCATGATCATGCGCGTGTTTCCGTTCGCTGGTTGGACGAGCCCGTTAATACACCGATCCCCGCGTGGAAAAAAGGGCGGGCGGGCGGCGCATGGCGGCGACCGGGATTTGATCGGCCGTTCAACGCTTGGCGTCCCCCGCCTTCGATGGTAAAGTGACGCGGTTTTAACGACTAGCCAGGAGTAAACCCATGATTTCCTCCCGTCGCCGTTTTTGGATTCTGTCGTTCATCTTGTTGTTGCTGGGACTGCCGGCCGTCGCCTCGGCCTTTTCGCTGGTTTCCATGCAGCCCAATTACGACCGCTATCTGGTCTATACGACCGAGCCCCTGGTTCTGGTCTTCGATCAATCGCTCAATCCCGCGACCGTCGGCGAGGACGCCGTCGCGATCACCGATCTGAAAACCTCCCTGGCGGTCGATGGCGCGGTCAGTCTTAGCACCACGAACGTCGCCGACGATACCCTGACCTTCACCCCGACCGGCCGCTTTCCCTTCGGCGATCGGTTGCAGGCCGCGGTGGACGAGGCGGTCGAGGATCTTTCCGGCGACGGACTGACCGGCGATCTGCCGAGCCTGGGCGTGTTCGCCGCCAACATGCCCAACAACCTCGAAGCGCCGGACCCGAGCGAGATCATCTCGGCCGCCGCGGCGTATTACGGCTTCAACCCGGTCGATCCGGAAGGCACCGATCCCGCCGATTACAAAACGATCACCGGCGTTTCGGTCACCAGCGCCTGGAAGATGACCAAGGGCGACCCGTCGACCCTGATCGTGGTCGTCGACGACGGTCTGGAAGACTTCACCAACGTGGAAATCGCCGACAACGTGTTTTTCAACCGCGGCGAGTTGTCGCAGCCGCGCAACGGTGAAACGCCCTGCGCCGACTGGGATTGCGACGGCAACGGCCGGTTCAACGCCCGGGATTACGAAAACGACGCGGCCGTCGAGGACGCCAACGCGAACGGGCGCCTGGACCCCGAGGACGTTTTCGCCGCCTTCGAGGACGGCGTGGACAACGACGACAACGGCTTCGTCGACGACATCAGCGGCTGGGATTTCTTCCGCAACGTCAACCGGCCTTACGGCGTCGATGAATTCCCGGAGGGTACGCACGGTGGCGGCATCGGCGAAGACGCCTGCGCCGTGGGCGACAACGGCCACGGCCGCGCCGGCACCTGCCCGAACTGTTCGGTGATGTGGGTGCGGGTCGGCGACGCGGTGGTCACCGAACTGAACCTGATGTCGACCGGCCTGGACTACGCCCGCTCGATGGGTGCCGACATCGTGGCCATCGCCAACGGCGGCGTGAACTACAACGAAGCCGCGCAACAGGCGTTTCTCGACGCCTACAACGACGGCCTGTTCATCGTGGCGGCCTCGGGCGATGAACTGGGCTTCCAGCACATCTACCCGGCGGCGGGCGAAGGCGCCTACAGCATCAAGGCGGTGCTGCCGTTTCCGCCGGTCGATTTGTTCGGCCCGATCAACCTGTCGCTGATCGCCTTCACCGAAAGCTACTGCACCAACTACGGCGCCGCGGTCGAAACCTCGTGGTCCTCCGACCAGTGCACCTCCACCGCGGTCGGCAACGCGGCCGGCGCCCTGGGCTTGCTGGTTTCCTGGGCGCGCGAACAGGGCTACGAACTGACCCCCAAGGAAATCCGCCAGATCGCCAATATGACCTCCGACGACATCAAGTCCAATTGCTTTTCCTTCAACCTCGGCGGCTGCAAAAAGGGCTTCGAGCAAAACTTCGGCTACGGCCGCGCCAACATGAAAAGCGCGCTGCAAACGGTCGGCGACGAGTTGTTCGGCCTGACCGAACGCATTCCGCCGGAAGTCGAAATCACCAGCCCGCGCTGGTGGGAAACCTACAACCCGCTGGAGCGCTCGACCGTCGCCGTGGAAGGCACCATCAACGCCCGCGGCCGCGCCTATGAATACGAAGTCCAGGTCGGCCTGGGTGTCGAACCCGACGACAACGAATTCGAGACGGTCGCCACCGGCGACGGCACCGCGCCCACCGAAGGCCTGCTGGCCACCGTGGACCCGATGCAGTTCGTCACCGCCGCCTGGCTTCGCCGCACCCCGGAAAAATCGAACGACTTCACCGTGACCCTGCGCGTCCGCGCCTGGTGGCAGGACGGCGCCGACAAGATTTACGGCGAGGCGCGCAAGGCCATCGCCTGGCACACCGACGACAACGCGAAAACGGGCCTCCTGCCCGGCTTCCCGATGGAGATCGGCGCCTCCGGCGAATCGAGCGCGGTGCTGTACGATCTGGACGGCGACCTCGACGGCGCGCTGGAAATCGTCATGGCGACGAGCGTGCCGTCGGTCGACGTTTTCAAACGCGACTCCGCGAGCGGCTTGTACGATTACGCTCCCGGCTTCCCGGTGGACCTGCCGCTGGATCGGCTCTGGCCGGATTCCGTCATCGCGTCGACGGCGGTCGGCCCGCTCTTCGGCGACGGCGTTCCGTACATCGTCGTGGCCACCTGGTACGGCCGGATCTACGTGGTCCATCCCGACGGCAACAACCATGCGGGCGGCCCGTTTTTGGCCGGCTTCCCCGTGTCGGCGGACGATCCCGACAACAGCACGCCGCTGTCCTACGGCCACGGCAACGCCTTCCTGGCCAGCCCGGTCCTGGCCGACCTCGACTTGGACGGCATTCTGGAAATCATCGCCGCCTCCGGCGACCAGAAAGCCTATGCCTGGAAGCCGGTCGACGAGAACAGCGACGGACTGGCCGATTTGCAGCCCGGCTGGCCGGTGCCGCTGGATTCCACCGAAGCGGCGGGACTGGTCGATCCCAACAAGATCTGCGAATCCGACGGCCCGGCGCAGGTGCTCGGCACGCCGGTCGCCGCGATCCTCGATCCGAACCACACGAACCCCGACATTTCCGGCCATCCGTCGGTGATCGTGGCCACCACCGAAACCTGCAACGAAGGCCTCTTGCCGACCAGCCGCGTCTACGCCATCTACTGGAACGGCCTGGAAAACAGCGACGGTCCCTTCCTGCCCGATTGGCCGGCCGAACCGCTGGCCCCGCTCGGCGATTCGCTGCCGATTCCGCCGCTGACGATCGGCTCGACCTCGAGCCCGGCGGCGATCTGGCAGGACGGCCGGTTGCTCGTCGGCGTGGGCGCCTTCTTCTGGATCCCGCAAATGATCTATTGGGACGGCTACGACCTGACGCTGAAACACCTGCGCTCGAAGATCAACCTCGGCGCCTCGGCGGCCGGCGCGTTCGGCAAGTTCGACGACAGCGGCACGCCCTGGTACTTCTTCCCCTCGGTCGGGTTCCTGCAAGGCGGCAACGGCCACTTCTACCTCGAGGCGTTCAACGTCCTGGGTTGGCGGTTGGATACGCCGATGGGCAAGCCGGGAATCGTCATGCACCTGGAGGACATCAATTTCTTCATCAACCCGGTGATCGCCGACCTCGATAACGACGACCTCAACGAAGTGATCGCCGGCAGCGGCGGCTACCTGATCCACGCCCAGAACAACCAGCAGCAGGAACCGGCCACCTGGCCGAAATTCACCCATGGCTGGATGACCGGCAGCCCGGCGATCGCCGACCTGGACAACGACGGCCGGCTGGAGGTCATCGCCTTCACCCACGACGGCCAGCTCTACGGATGGCGGACGCAAGGCAACGCCTGCAAGACCGACAAGACCAACGGCGAATGGCCGCGTTACCACCACGACCCGTTCAACAGCGGCTTCTACGGCCTGGACGCCGTACCGCCGGGCATGGTGACCGACCTGCAGTGCTTCAAAACCGATGCCGCCGACGAGTTCGAGCTGCATTTCTCGGCCCCGGGCGACGACAACCAATGCGGCATGGCGGCGGCCTACGACATCCGCTACACGACCGACGCCGCGGCCGATCTGCGCGATCCGGACGTCTGGCAGGCGGCCACCGCGGTCGCCTCCCCCGAGCCGCAACTGGGCGGCAGTCAGGTCATCACCACGGTGTCCGCGCCCGGCGCGGCACAGTTCGCCGTGCGCGCCTACGACGATGAGAACTTCGTCTCGTTCATCTCCAACGTCGCGACGCCGGAAGAGCCGACCGACGACGATGACGACGCGACGCCCGATGACGATACGCCCGACGACGATACGCCAGCCGACGACGATGACGACGCTTCCCCGGTCGCGCCCGCCGGCGACGACGATGACGACGACAACGGCTGCGGCTGTTGATCGACCGAAACCGGTTGATTACCCGGCGCGGGGCTTCGGCCCCGCGTTTTTTTTGGCCAAGGGTGGATCCGCCGGAAAGGCGGGGATTTTTACAGGGAAGTCCTTGGTATGGAGATCGGAGGCTTGCCGCCTTTATTGAATCTGGTAAAGGTTTTGAAGATACGCCTGAATCATCTCCCACTCATACCAGACCAGTCCGCCCGCGATCGCGCCGACGATGACGATCAGAATCAGCGGCAGGGTGATGAAGGCGTGCAGCACGTATTTGTCGCTGGCGTAGGTTTTTCCCTCGTTGGCCTGTCGCGCCAGCGTATAGGCGTCGAAGATGCCCCAGAAGTAGCCGATGCCGCACAAGAACGAGAGCCCGAACATCAGCAGGCCTCGTCCGAGATGCCCCACCCAAAGCTGCCCCGAACCCGGGCTGAGCGCGGCGATCGCCGCCGCCACGGCGGGGCTTTTAAACGGCTGCGTCGGCAGCTTCGCCACCGGGATCGCGCGCGGCGGCCATTTTTGCGGTTGCATTTCCATCCTCGCGGCGGACCGTATTCGTCCGTGGTCCGCTTCTATTGCCCGACGACTGTCCGGCTATCCGGGGGAATATAGCACCTTTTCCCGCGAAGGCGATCTTTCCCGCCGTCTTTCCGCCGGCAATGATTGTCATCCGGTCGGCGTTTTCTTGACCCGCGCCGATTCGGCGTTAGGTTTACAAAAAATCGGCTCACACCCGTTCTTGGAGCATTCATGCAACCGATTCTACTGACCGGCAACGAAGCGGTCGCCCGAGCGGTCGTCGACAGCGGCACGCGGGTCGCCGCCAGCTATCCGGGTTCGCCCACCGTGCAAATATTGGAAGCGATCGCCGAGTACGAAGGCCTGCACGCCGAGTGGTCGCCCTCCGAAAAAGTCGCGATGGAAGTGGCGATCGGCGCCTCGATGGCCGGCGCGGCGGCGTTCGTCTCGATGAAGCACGTCGGCGTGAATATCGCCGCCGACCCGCTGATGACCTACACCTGGACCGCGCTCAACGGGCCGCTGGTCATCGCCGTCGGCGACGATCCGGGCCAGATCTCCTCGCAAAACGAGCAGGACAGCCGCATGTGGGCCGAGTACGGCCTGATCCCGCTGTTTCAGCCGGGCTCGCCGCAGGAAGCGTACGACCAGACCCGCCTGGCCTTCGATCTGTCCGAACAATTCCAGACGCCGGTTTTCGTGCGACTGGTCGACCGCACCTGCCACATGATGGGCCGTGTGACGCCGCAAGAGCCGGTCACGCGCGAGCCGAAAGGATTCGCGCCCGACCCGGTGCGCTACTACATGGTGCCGCCCTACTCGCGGCAGGCCCGCGCCCTCGTCGAAAAACGCCTCCCCGCCGTCACCCGCTGGGCCGAGGACGGCAACGGCTTCCACATGGAAATCCGCGACCGGCGCCTGGGCGTGGTTACGGCCGGGTTGCCATACTACCTGGTTCGCGAACTGGCCCCCGAAGTCTCGACCTTCAAGCTCGATCTCGTCTGGCCCCTGCCGCTCGAGGCGCTGCGGCGCTTCGCCGCGCAGGTCGACCGGCTGCTGGTGATCGAGGAACTGTTCCCCTTCATCGAAAACAAGTTGAAGCTGGCCGGCATCGCCGTTGAGGGCAAGGAGCATTTCGGCCCGTACGGCGAGATCGACGCGGGCACGATCGCCGGCGTGCTGGCCGGTTTCGGTTTCGGCGAGAAGCCGGCCGGCGCGTTCGCCACCTCGCCCGCCGAGGCGCCGCGCGGCGCGATGTTCTGCCCCGGCTGCCCGCACCGGCCGGTGATGGTGCTGCTGCGCGAGCTGGGCATTTTCTGTCACGGCGACATCGGCTGCTACCTGATGGGCAGCTATCCGCCGTTCGACGTGCTCCAGACGTCGGTGTCGATGGCGGCGTCGATCGGCATCGCGCAAGGCATGGCCAAGGCGCTGGCGGGCACGCCGCGCGAGATCGCGAACATCGTGTCGGTGATCGGCGATTCGACCCTCTGCCATTCGGGCCTGCCGAGCGTCATCAATTACGGTTACAACGACCACCGCACGAAGCTGTTGGTGCTCGACAACCGCTCGACCTCGATGACCGGCCTGCAGGAAAATCCCGTCACCGGCAAAAGCGTACGCGGCGTCCAGAACAACGCGGTCGACCTTGAGGCCGTCCTGCGCGCCCTGGGCATCGCGAACGTGACGAAGGTCAACCAGTACAACCTGGCGGCGGCGCGCGAGGTGTTTCAAAAAAAATTCCAGGAAGAGGAAGGGCCGCTGGCGGTCATCGCCACCGGCGAGTGCGCGCTGAAGTACAAAAAGAAATTCAACTACTATTACGTCGATCCGGACCTGTGCATCGGCTGCCGGACCTGCGTGCGCGTCGGCTGCCCGCCGATCTCGATGCGCCGGTATCCGGGCAAGGAAGCGGGCGACCTGAAATCGCACATCGACCGCAACCGCTGCGTGGGCTGCTCGGTCTGTTTCCAGTCGTGTCCGGTCAAGGCCATCAAGCGATCGAAGCTCGACGAGACGCCGCCGGTCGCGCTTCCCCTCGATTTGGATGAGTCGGGAGGTGTGCGATGAGCGCCGGGACGGTCAACGTTTTTCTCGCGGGCGTGGGCGGCCAGGGGTTGGTGCTCGTCAACCGGTTGCTGGCGCGGGCGGCGGTGCTCGGCGGGCTGGACGCGAAAAGCACCGACACGCACGGTCTGGCGATGCGCGGCGGCGCGGTCATGGGCACGTTGCGCATGGGCGAAGCGGTCGGCACCTCGATCTTCCCGGCCGGCGCGGGCGATCTGCTGATCGGCCTGGAAGCACTGGAAGCACTGCGCTGGGCGCACATGCTGCGGCCCGGCGCGACGGTCGTCGCCTGCCGCGACGAGCTGTGGCCGTCGCCGATCCTGCTGGAAAAGTACCGCATGCCGCGCGACTGGCGCGAAACGCTGGAAAAGGCGCGGCTGAAGGTGGTCGCCGTCCCGGCTGTCCGCCTCGCCCTCGAAGCCGGCGACTACCGGATGCTCAACATCGTCATGGCCGGCGCCGCCTCGGCCTTCCTGCCGATCGACCTCGACCGCCTCAAGGAAGCCACCGAAACCCAAGTTCCCAAGGGTACTTACGCCAAAAACCTGAAGGCGCTGCTGTTGGGACGGGAAGCGGCAAGTTAGACCATAATTAATTTGCCAAAAAAACAGAATTCACTAAATTGTTAAACGAACATTTCTCGGCTAACCCGAATTAACATTACTTTGTATTTAATTTCATTGACTTCATATTTAAGTTATGATTTTTAATATCTTAGAGGATTGTCATTCATTTTCTGATCTACTCATCCCTGAAATCCTCGCCCAATAAATAGTGAAAATACTGAAAAACGAGGGGGTTGAAAATGAAACGAATCGTTATCGCGGTATTGTTGTTTTTGCTTTGTTTCTCGTTAAGCTGCGCCTCCACGATTAGCTCAAGACCCATCAAGAAAGGGAATGAAGTTCTGGGCTATTGGTACACCTATGATGGGAGCAAAAGAGGTACCTACCTCCTGTTCCAAAACAGCAAATTTTCCTTTTGTTCGGAGCCCACACCCGACATGGCTTTCAACAGAAGCATGGATCTGGCCGCGCAAATGGCTCTGAACGTGGAAGACAAAGTGACCGTTGATCCGGAAGTGAAATTGAAAATGGCCCAAGAAGCAATCAAATTGGCCGAAAAAGGGCAAGGCGTTTTGTTTTTACGGGATTCACTTTACCAAATCTGTGTCTACGCCAACTTCCTGGAGGTGACCGGGAGAAGCACGCCGGCAACGGACAAGAACATCTTTGATCTTTACAGCAAAGCCATGGATGTATCCGCCAAAATCGCCGAGGCGGAAATCCAGGGTAAAAAAGCCGAAATTCAAAAGGCCAATGCCAGTTTCATTGAAGAATATCGACAAATATTGGAAAAAAATCCTGCCGCCGCATCCGGCCTGTTGGATCGGCTGAATTTGAAACTCGAAGACTTCAATCCAAAACCCGAAACTGATTCCCAATCAGAGTAAGAGAGGGCGCAGAAATGAATAACTATAAGGAATTGGTGAAAAGTTACCATCAAAAGCAAGTATTTGTTCTGTTGCCAGGCTTTCCAGGACCGACACAAGTAACCCTGTTATTCAGCGGCGATGACATCGTCACCGTTAAAATCGAGGAGAAAGACAAAAAGACCATTCTTGTTTCCGTGCATTATAGCAACATTGGCATTGTCAATCTGGCTTGATCGTCTGGTGGCAAGAAAAGGGTAGGGGCGGGTTTGCCGTCCAATCCACTTCGTTTAAATATTTTGATATATTTCCTGCGCAAAAACCCGGCGCAAATATTCAGCTTATCGCTTTCGATATGGACTTGATCACGCCAAATACCGGCTGTGCACCCAGCCCTGGAGATCGTTGACGCCATGAATGGTGCCGTTGACGTCGACGAGCCACCAGGAGCCCTGCTTTTCCAGCAGTTCGACCTCGGTATCCGGGGGCAGCGGTTTTGAAATGATGGTTTCGTATTCGGTGCCGGGCCCGGAGCGGATGTTCAGCTCGGTGGTCGTGTGAAATTTTTCGAGCGTCGACTCGTCCGTCGCGCGGCCCATCACCCGGCCGCGAAAACTGTTCATCGGAAACGCCGGGCCCGGATCGGCTTTGCGGCCGGGGGCGATGTCCTCGTGGCCCAGCACATCGCGCAATCCGTATTCCTTCACCAGCAATACACCGACTTCCGCCGCCGCCTCGATCTGCGCCGTGGTGTACGTGTGCCAACCGCGCTCGACCGTTTCGTTTTTATGGGTCGCCAGCATCACCTCGCCGGCCTTCACCGCCTGGCCGCTCCAGGTGACCCACTTTTGCCCTTGTTGGGTCAGCAGGCCGCCGTTGACCATTTCGATGCCGATCGAATAGCTGTTCAGGCCGATCAGATTCTGCCATTGGCTCTTCCCGGCATGCCACGCCTTTTGATTGAATGGCACCAGTTGGGTGATCGCGCCGTCGCGGTCGATGACCAGGTGCGCCGAGGCGCTCGCGTTCGGATCGACAAACCAATGGATCGCGCCCGCGGCCGTCAGGCCCGCGGTGTAATGCATGATGAGATAAACCGGCTTGATCGTTCCGCCCACATTTTTCGTCGGCACGAAATTCGCGGGCGTCTGGTCATCGAGAAACAACTTGTGCTTGATGATCTTCATGACCTTCTCCTTCCCATTCGTCATGCCGCGGCATGAGCGGTAAAATTCTTTTTCCTCGATCGAAGATTTCTCGATGGCGGTAAGGTCAGGTTGACAAAGCTATTTTAACATTAATGTCGGCAATGTCAAAAAAAATCGGTGAAAAATCTCATTTGCCGTCTGGCAGTCGGCGCGCGCCTTTGCTATATTGGTGTTCTCATTACGAGAATCGCATCCGCAGAAGGAGAAGGTGCATGAAGAATGTCGAGATGAATTTGGACGGCAACACCCTGATCATCAAAGTGGACCTGAGCAAGGAATTCGGGCCTTCCGCCTCGGGCAAGACGATCCTCATCGCCACCACCGAGGGCAACGTGGCTGTTCCCGGCGCCGAGGAAAAGAAAATCGGCCTCAACATTTACAAGAAAAAAGTCACGGCCTGACGCGGTTGCCGCCGCTCCGGCGGCGCCACTCACTCCTTGAAGCGATAACCGACCCCGCGAACGGTTTCGACGTACTTGCCGGCGGCGCCGAGCTTGCGGCGAAGGCTGACGATTTGTACGTCGACGCTGCGATCGGTCACCGGATAATCCGAACCCTTGACGGCGTCAATGATCTGGCTGCGTGAAAACACGAAACCGGGCCGTTGGGCCAGATAGAGCAGCAGGTTGAATTCGGTGGGCGTCAGATCGACGGCCTTGCCCTTGATGCGCACCTCGTGGCGCCCGACGTCGATCGCCAGATCCTGCACGCGCAACGGTGTCGCCGGCTCCTCGATCCGCACCTGGCGGCGCCGTAACGCCGTGCGGACGCGAGCGACCAGCACGCGGGGGCTGAACGGTTTGGTCAGATAATCGTCCGCCCCCAACTCGAGCCCGGTCACCACGTCGGCGTCCTCGCTTTTCGCGGTCAGCATGATGACGGGGATGGCCGCGGTCGCGTCGTTGGCCTTGAGACGCTTGCAAACCTCCAGGCCGTCCACGCCGGGCAGCATCAGGTCCAGAATCACCAGATTCGGCTTCTCGCGGCGGGCGAACGCCAGCGCGTCCTCGCCGGTCGTGACCGTGCCGACCTGATAGCCTTCCTTGGCCAGGTTGTAACGGATCAACTCCAGAATGTCTTCCTCGTCATCCACCACTAGAATCAACGGCTTGGACATCGACGACCTCCAACCGAGTATCTTGTCCGTTTCGCTCGCCCTAGTGGACAAGAGAGGCGTTTCGCGATCGTGAGAATTTGATTAAGATTCAGTGAGGGTGATTCGTCAAGGCGAGGATTTGCGCCCCGGCGTCGAAAAACCGATATTCCGGCCGGAGGAGTGATGAAAGGCATTCAATGCGGCAACTGCGGCGCGCCGCTGAAACTGACGCCGGCCGACGTGGAAAAGGGATTCGCCACGTGCGGCTATTGCGGCTCGGCGGTCGACCTGGGCCTCGCGGCGCCGGTGTTGGACGAGAATACCAAGCGCGGCCTGAGATTGCTCTCGTTCGCGCAAAAAGCCGTCGGCGCCGAAACCGCCGACTGGAACGAACCGGCCGCGCGCCCGGCCGACTCCCGCATCGAGTTGACCAACGAACCGGGGATTCGATTTGAAGCGAACATTCCGCCGCGCTTCCGCCTCGGCAATGTTTTCCTGCTCGTTTTCACACTGTTCTGGTGCGGTTTCATGCTCTTCTGGAATGGGATCGCGCTCGTCGGCGGTCAATGGATCATGCTCGGTTTCGGCGTGATCCACGACGCGGTGGCGGTCTGGCTGTTTTCCCTCACCACCTGGAATTTCCTGGGCCATGAAACCATCCGCGCGGAAATGGGTTGGTTCGTCCGCCGCAAGCGGGTCTTGTTTTTCACCACCGAGAAAAAATTCGCTTGGAACAAGGTGGAGGATTTCCGTATCGAGGTCGCCTCGCGCACCAACAACAACGCGAATTACGGCCTCTACGCGATGGTGGCCTCGAAGCGCCGGCGGTTGGCCAGCCAGGCGGCCGGCGACGAATTGCGCTGGCTGCGCACCGAATTGAAATCGTTTTTCGAACCGATTATCCAAGGACAATTCTGACCAACACCCCGCTTCTCGGTGGGCGAGGCGATCGGTTCCCCGCTCAGGACGCGCTCCCTTCGTCGCTTGTTATTAAGGAACTTTTCTCGATAAACTGGCGGCCAGTTGGGAATCCGATCAAAATGCCAAGTTGGCGACAGACTGGTCGAATAAAAGATGAACACCATAAAGTGCGGCAACTGCGGCGCACCGCTGAACCCCACCCCGGCGGAGATTGAAAAAGCGTTTGCGACCTGCGGCTATTGCAATTCGGCGAATGTTCTCAACCTCTATCCGCCGCCGCTCGACTACCGTACAAAAGTTCCGCAACCGATCGACCTGCCACCGGACAATGACGCCCTCTCCTGGAGCGAACCGGCCAATCGCCCGGCCGATACGCGCATCGAACTGGTCAACGAACCGGGAGTGCGGTTCGCCGCACGCGTTCCACGCCAACGTTTGTCCTTCTTCAAAATCATGTTTGGCGGTTTTATCACGCTTCTCTGGTGCGCCATCTTCGCGCTTTTCAGCCTGATGATCATCGCGCTGACGGAAACCACCATTTGGAGAATCCTGTTCGCCGTATTCTTTTTTTCATTCTTCGGTTTCTGCATCGGCATGGTCCTTTGGTACAGTTTCGGCCAGGAAACTATTCTCGCGGAAAATGGCCGGATTACCTTGGTAAAGGGGGCTTGCGGACTCAATAAAAGGAAAAAGTTCGCCTGGGATGAGGTGAAAGGCCCGCGGCTTCAACCCATTCTGCTGACCGATAAACAGCCGGTTTTTCATCTCTACCTGGATCTGGGATCCAGAAAAATCCGGCTGGCCGGTCGGGCGACCGGAGATGAGGTCCGCTGGCTGTATACGGAATTGAACGTGTTTTTCGAGCCGATCAAAAAATCAAAACACGACTAGCAGCCGCAACCGCCGCCATCGTCATCGTCATCGTCATCGTCATTCGCCTGGCCATCGTCATCGCCGATATCGTTGTCGTCGTTGTCGTTGTTGTCGTTGTCATCGTTGTCATCGTTGTCGTCGTTGTCGTCGTCGTCATCGTCGGCGGTGTCGTCGTCCGGCGGCGTTGCGGGTTCGTAAACCATCCGCCCCATGTACGATTCGATATCGGCCTGGCCCCAGCGGATGCGGAAAAAGCCGTCCTCGCCCCAGGCGTCCGACCAACTGTTTTTGCCAATCCAATATTGCTCCGCGTCGTCCCAGCCGATGATGGCGACGCCGTGACCCCCGCCGCCGGAGCCGTAGGTGTGTTCGTACACTCCCTCGGTGTAGGCGAAGAAATCCTCGTAGACCGTGATGTAGCAATAAAGCGGGCCTTCGAGCAGCGCGCTTTTGATCTTGTCGAAATCGCCGAAATGGTACACCCAGTTCCAAGACTTGATGCGGTAGGCGCGGTTTTGCCAGTCGGCGCAGGTGCCCTCGCACGGGAAATCCGCGCCGCTCGCGCCGGATTGATAGGGAAAGCAATCCTCGTCGGGGACCCCGCTCTGGCGTAGATAAATCATCGCCAGGCTCATCAGCATGCCCGACTGGCAATCGCCGCCCGAGCAACTGAACAGGTGTTGTTCGGACAGATCGAGGTCCAGCGCGGGTTCTTGCTCATCCCAGAGGATTTGCGTTTCCAGCGCGGCCACCGCCCCGAACGCGCTGCAACCGGCGCAAAGCCCCTGATCCCGGATCGGCGTGACCCAATCGTGCCCTTCGTAATCGCGCCAATCGAAATGCGCCGGCAGATCGCGCCGCGTCGCCGGCACTTCCCACACCGCATCGTACGGCGCGGGCGCTTCGGTGCAGGTCAAACAGCCGCCCCGGTTCAGAAAGTGCCGCTGCCAGGCCGGGTTGTCGCCCGCGCGCCACGCCGCGCCCTGGGCGTGGATCGCCCGGTTGATTTGGTCGATCGTCGCTTCCGCGTAAACCGAAGGTACGAGCGAAAGCAGCCACATCGCCGTGAGTAGAACCGTCGTTCGCCGCATGTCTAACTCCGCGCGCGATCGTTTCAGCAACCGCACCCGTGATCGTCGTCATCGTCGTCGCCGCCGGCGGCGGACGGCGATTCGTCGTTGTCGTCGTTATCATCGTTATCGTCATTGTCATCGTTATCGTCGTTGTCGTCGTTATCGTCATTGTCATCGTCGTCGTCATCGTCGGCGGGCGTTTCATAATAGACGCGCACCGCCGTCGAGAAGGCGAAACCGCGGTCGTTCAATTCCTCGCCGCCGGCGATGACGAGCGTATCCGCTCCGGAGCCGACGCGATAGACCGCGCCGGCCGACGCCTCGACGCTCGACCAGCTCGAATCGCTCAATCCCAAAGCGAAACAAGCCGCGGCGGGCGCGGCGTTCTGCAAGCCGGCGCAAGCCCACGCCTTGCCGGCCACGACGCCCGACGCGCCGCCCCAGAAGCTCACGGGCAACGCCGGACCGGCTGTCCACGCGTCGGCGACCGGGTCGTAGATTTCGGTCGAGGTCAGGTAGGCGGGCGTCGCCCCGTCGTTGTTCACGCCGCCGTAAACGACGATTTTTCCGTCCAGCACCGCACTGCCGTGGTACTTGCGCGCCTGCGCCAGCGAGGCGACCGCCGACCATTCGCCCTTCGCGGGATCGAACGCCCAGCAAGCGGCTTGCGCCTTGTCGAGCGCATCGCCGCCGCCGATCAAGTATAACTTGCCGTCCGCGACCGCCGCGCGATAACCGTAGCGCGCCTCCGGCACCGCCGGCCCGGTCGACCAGGCGTCGCCGGCGAGGTCGTAGATCAACAGTGTGCCGTCCAATTCGCGGCCCTGGTAACCGCCCGGCAGATAGATCTTGCCGTCGAGTTGAACCGCCGCGCCGCGTTCGAGACTGACGGGCATGGCGGTGATTTCCCGCCAGCCGTCGGCGACGGTAAAGCGATAGGCGGCTCCGAAATTGTTTTGCCGATCGCCGCCGCCCAACACGTACAACGCGCCTTGCGCATCCACAGCCGCGGTCGCCTGGGCGAGCGCCTTGGGCAGCGCGGGCAAATCCCGCCAACCGGCCCGGACCAGCACGGGAACAAGCACCACGATCAGCAGGAGGATGACCCGGCGTTTCATAGCTTACCTCCCCACCCGGTGGGCGCCGTCGGGATAGACGATTTGCAGCGAATAGGGCCATTTCCCGTAAGTGGCGTAATTCAGTGTATAGGCATCCTTGGTCAGATCCAGTTCCGTGATCTGACCGTAGACGCTCCAATCGGTGGTGAAAAACGGCGGCGCGGCCGCATCCTCGCCGTCGATCAGTTCCAGGATGAAACCGGCCGCGCCGTTGGCGATGGCCGACGCCGGATCGAACCCTACGTTGACCTCGGCCGGGCCGTCGATATCGTAGGCCCAGGGATCGAGCACCGTGTCGGCAACCGCTTCGACAACCGTGAAGGCGTCCGGCGAATCCTCGCGGACGCGAACCAGCAGGGGAGTCGCCGTCACCGAGCGCCCCGGCGTATCGTAATAGACCAGATGCAACGTCACGGTGGCGGGCGGCGAGGCCGCGTCGATCGAGGTGACCGGCACCAGGGCGTCGTTTTCGAACCACGACATTTCCAACAAAAACCGTCCGTCCTCGACGGCCAGCGCGGCGGGCAGATACGCGGCGAGCGAATCGACCACGCCCGATTTCATCTGCGGCGTGCTCCAATTGGGAAAGAGGTCGTAAAACGGCTGCCCTTCGCCAAAGGTCAGCAGCATGGTCGGCGAATAGGCGAAGAACCCCTCGTCGTAATAGCGGTCCCATTCCGCCTTGTTCAGAATGCCGTTGCCGATGACACGCAGCAGCTCGTCGGTGTCCAGCCCCTTTTCGCCGAGCGCCGCGAAATCGGTGAAGCCCGACCGGGCCCAATCGACGATCGCGCGCGGGGCGTTCGGCGAACAGGTAGGGAAATTCGCCGGCAGGTCGGTCAGCGCGTTTTCGACGGTTCGGAACGCCGCGAGCGGATCGATCACCCGGTCGGGGCTGAAGTATTCGTCGTAAAGCGCGAGGTAATCGGAAATGATGGTCAGCAGCTCCTGCCGGCCGGATTCCGTGGCGATGAAATCCTCGATCAGGTCGGCGTACAGGTCGAAACGCGGCTCCATGATCTCCAGCCCGCCTTCCAGCACCGCTTCGTTCTCGCCGCCGGGATGATCGTCCATCGTGCCGGTCAGCACGTCCATTTCACCCAGCTTCCAAACGACCGACATGTGTTCGGTGAGCATTCCCTGCGCGGTGGCGTCGCCGGCGCAGTGCATCAGGTTGCCGATCGCGAAGACGACCCGCTCGGGGTGGTCGGGGTACGCGGCCAGCGCACCGTCGAGCATCCAGGAGACGAAGTGCCGATTGTGCGGATCGACGCTGTTCTCGTCCACCTTGCGGGCGAAGGCGTCCGCCGTGATGACGCGGCCGACATCCGGCCACAAAGCCCCCAAGAGCAGGTAGGCGCGTTCGCGGCGCAGCAGGTCGGCGTCATACTCGATGCCCGGCTGCGGATGCAGTTCGCACAGGTTGATGAAATAGTCCGCCTCGCGCATGTGCGTCGACGGACCATAAGCCCATACCGGGGCGGCCGCCGCCACCGACATCGCCAGTAATAGCAGGAAGGTTCGCCACGTCATGGAACACTCCGCCTGGTAATTTTAACGGATTCCCGGCCGCGCATCGCGACCGAGCGGAAAAGCCGATCCCGTTTCTTTAGAACATGATTCCGCCGTTTTTTCAAATACACGACCCGGGCGGCTCGGCTTCCGTCTCGTCATTTGAAGGATTGATATCTCGACCAGGCCCGGACGATCGTCTGAACCGGCGCCTTCACACCGCCAACTCGACGACCTTCGCGCCCAGGGCGGCGGCCAGATCGGCGGGCGACAGGCGCACCAGAAAGCCGCGGCTGCCGCCGTTGATGTAGATGCGCTCGTGCGTCATTGCCCGGGCGTCGAGAAATACGGGGATGGGCCGCTTCGTGCCCAGCGGGCTGATTCCGCCGACCAGGTAGCCGGTGAAGCGCTCGGCGTCGGGCACCGAGCATTCCTCGACGCGGCGATGCGCGCCGACGGCGTCGGTGAGTTTCGACAGCGAAACCCGATGCGCCGCGTCGACAACGGCGATCACCGGCTTGCCTGCGGATTGAAAGACGATCGTCTTGAATATCAGTTCCTCCGGCACGCCGAGTTCGCGGGCCGAGTCCTTCGCCACGTCGCCCAGGCCGCGAAAGGAATAGAGCGCCGGCTCGAAGGGAACCTGGTGCTCGCGCAGGAAATGAACCGCCCGGGTGATCGGGTATTTGTCTTTCATGCTCCCTCACCCTATTTTCGGCGCGATCAACTCCAGCGTTGGAAATTCGGTGCGATAAGGAGACGGATCGCGCGTCAGCAATCGGTAGCCGGTCACGGCGGCGTGAGCGCCGATGAAAAAATCCGGCAGCGGCGACCGTTTCAGCCCGCCGCGCCGTCGATATTTCAGAAAAACCTTGCCGGCCAGAAAAGCGGCCTCAAAAGGAAGCGGTTCGCGGCGGAAATATTCCGGCGGCAGCGCTTCCTCCAGTTCCTCGATCCGTCGAAACCCGACGGACACCTCGGCGTAAATAATCGGGTTGATGACCAGGATCGTCCGTTCGGCCGCCCGGGCGATTTGTTCGCTGGACCAGTCGAACCAGCGCGGATCCTCGGTGAGCAGATCCAATAGCACGTTGCTGTCGACCAGGACGGGTTTCATCGGCCGCGCGTCAACGCCATGATTTCGTCGGTGGTCATCTTGACCGTCGCGCGCCCCCGCAAGCGTTGGGCGATCAACTCGCCCCGCGTGGCCTTTTTCGCCTTGCCGGCGCGAACGATTTTCACCGCGTTGCCCTCGACTTTGAATTCGACTTCGGTCTCCGGCAGCAACCCCAGCTTTTTACGGATTTCCAGGGGAATCGTCACCTGGCCCTTGGTCGTGATGCGCATGGCCGACTCCTTTTCTTACCAGTAAGAGTAATACTCGTCGCCGGTGAAATCAAACCAGGAAAACGAATCCGACGGCGGCCGTCGGTCGCCACCGGATTGATCGCGGGTCAGAGGCGAATCACCAGGTCCGAAATCGGGAACGCCACGCAGGCGTGGATGTAGCCGAATTGCCGGTCGGATTCGCGCAAGCCGGCGTTGGGCGGCATGAAGACCTCGCCGCTGAGCAGGCGCGTGCGGCAGGCGCTGCATTCGCCGGAGCGGCAGACCGCCGGGACGACCAGGCCGTGGCGTTCCAGCGAATTGAGCAACGGTTCGCCGGCAGGCGCCTGGATGGTCTGGTCGTTGACCTGCACGGTAAAGACCGTGGTCGGCTTGAGCTTCGCGGGCCAGCCGGGCACCTTGGTAATGTCGGCGGGCGGGCCGTAGAGCTCGCGTTTGATCTTGTGGCGCGGCACGCCCAGCTTGAGCAGTTCGGGAATGCAAAAATCGTACATCGCGTGCGGACCGCAGAGGTAGAAGGTTTTACCGGCGATCGCGCCGACTTCCTTCCGGATCAGCTTGGCGTCGATGAACCCCTTGAGGCCGCGGTAATTCTTCGGCGGTTCGCTGATGATCGAAGCGAAGCGGAAGCGCTCGTTTTTCTTGGCGAGCCGGGCCAGTTCCTCGCCGAAGATGACATCGTTCGTGCGGCGGCTGCCGTACAGCAGCGTGATTTTCCGCGGCCAGCCCTGCAATTCCATTTGCCGGATGATGCTCATGAACGGCGTGATGCCGCTGCCGCCGGCGACGAACACCAGATCCTCGCCGTCGATCAGCGGCTCGTGATAGAAGCTGCCCGCCGGACCGGTGCTGTCGAACGAATCGCCGACCCGGAACGCCTCGAGCAGGAACGGCGCCACGAAACCGCCCGGCACGTCGCGGACCGTCAGATCGAGGTACTCGACCCCCGGCGGCGAGGAAATGCTGTACGGCCGGCTGGTGTGCACGCCCTGCTGATTGACGAACAGGTTGATGTATTGCCCGGCGCGGAACGGCGGCGTGTCGCCGTCCACCCGCACCAGCCGGAAGGTCTTGGCGCTCGGCGTCTCGTCGATGATCAGCGTCACCCGCAGGCGCATGCGCGCCGGATGCAACGAATTCACGACGCGTTTGACCAGCGCGCGGTATTCCTCGGAAGTGTAATCCACGCCCATGCCCGGCCGGCGCAGGGTGTTCCACTCGTACATGGTTTTGGGGTACTGGCTCAGATCCTTCAGCATTTCGACCACGATGTTTTTCATCCTACGCCTCCTTCCCGGTCCGCTTGGTCTGCCGCAGAATCACCTCGCCCGCGATGCGGCCCGACATCATCGCCGGCTCGAAGCCGCCGCCGGGCGGCGTCCAGGCGCCGACGAAAAACAGGTTTTTCAGCGGGCCCCAATGCGGCAGGCGGAAGAAAGAGGAATCCTCGGGCGGTTGATCGAAGCCGTAGATGCTGCCGCCCATCGCGTTGGCGTAGCGCATGTTGGTGATAGGCGTGGACACCTCGACGACCTCCGCCGCGGCGCGCAGTCCCGGATAAAGGCGCTCGGCCAGGTCGATCATCTGGCCGGCAATGCGGTTTTTGGTGTCGACGTATTCGCGCGGCGGCACGTGGTACCAGGGGTCGGCGTAAGTCAGCAGGGTCAGGACGACCATCGACGTTCCCGGCGGCGAGATTTCCGGCAACACGGTGTTGTAGGCAGTGACGCTGATCTCCTGGGGCTCGTCGAGCGTCCGCATCTGGGCGTAATGCGCGTCGAAATCGTCGGTCACGTTGATGAAGACCTCGTGATTCGCCAGCCCCAGTTTTTCGGGGGGCACGGCCAGACCCAGATACACGTTGAATGACGACGGCCCGATGGTGCTCGACCGCAGGCGCCGCCAGAACTTCGCGGGGATTTTTTCCAGGCCGATCATTTCGCGGCAGGTCGTGACCGGGTCGGCGTTGGACACCACGGCGCCGGCGGCGATCTCGTCACCGTCGCAAGTCGCCACGCCGATCACCTTGCCGTTCCGGGTGAGAATGCGTTCGGCCGCGCAATTGAACCGCACCTCGCCGCCCGCTTTCTCCAGCACCGACACGAAAGCCTGCGACAGGGTCTGCGAACGTCCCTTGACGTGCGCCGGGCCGTAATCGAGGTACTCGGTGAGCATGGTGGCGAAATACAGGTAGGACGCCTTCGCGGGCGGCATGCCCATGTAGCCCCACAATTGCGACAGCACCGCGCGCGCCCGTTGGTCCTTCACGTCGCGGTTCAGCACCTGGCCCCAGGTGGTCAGCGCGTAGCGGGCCAGGTTCGGCAGGTTGAGCGGGATTTGCGCCAGCTGATCGACTTTGGGCAGCCGGCCGGAGAGCGCCAGCTTGTTGAAGAAGCGCAGTTCGTCGCCGAGTGCGTAAACGCGTTTCAAAAAGCGCCGGATGCCGTCGGCCTCGGCCGGGAATTCGGCGCACAGTTTCTGCTCGTAGGCCTCGCGGCCCAGCGGCAGGGTGACGTCGTAATCGGCGAAAACCGAACGGTAAAAATCGGGGATCGTCACGAACTCGACCTGGTCGGTGATCCCCAGGTATTTCAGGTAACGATAAAGCGGGCCGGGGTTCTCGGCCGTGCCCACGCCCGACAGCTCGTGCAGCGCGATCTCGAATTCGAACCGGCCGCGCACGAAGCTCGTCGCATAGCCGCCCGGCACGTTGTGTTTCTCGAGCAACAGCACCCGCCGGCCGCGCTTGGCCAGGTAGGCCGCCGCCGACAGTCCGCCCAATCCGGCGCCGATCACTACGACGTCATATTGATTTTGACTCAACTCCCCGCTCCTTCCCAAGATGTAAATCGACCCGCCCGAAACCCGAACCGGCGCGCCCGCGTCGGGCGGCCGCAAAAATCGCCGCGCTCAGAGATTTCCCGCCTCGATATCGAGCCGCATCCGGTCGGTGCCGCAGAGCAGATCGAAAGCGAGACGGGTGCGCTCGAATTCGTACGGCTCGGTGCGCCAGGAAAAATTCTGCGGCGACTGCCGACGCGCCGCCGCCACGAGGCGCAGATAGGCGTCGAACGACCGGAACGCGTCCCGGTCGACCACGTGGACGAAAACGCCCTTGCACAGCTTGCCCGCGAATTTGTGAAACGTCGGCACGAACTGGATCGGCCGGAAATAGACGCCCGGCAGCCGCAGCCCGTTGAGCTCGGCGGCGAGCGCCGCGCCGTCGAGCCAGGGCGCGCCGACCATCTCGAACGGCCGCGTCGTCCCGCGGCCTTCCGACAGGTTCGTGCCCTCGATCAGGCAACCGCCCGGATACACCGTCGCCGTCTCCAGCGAGGTCATGTTCGGGCTGGGCATCACCCACGGCAGGCCCGTTTCGTCGAACCACATCCGCCGCTCCCATCCTTCGAGGGACAACACCGTCAGGTCGGCCCGCCAACCCTGTTCGCGGTTCCATTGCGTCGCCAGTTCGCCGACCGTCCTGGCGTGACGGACCGGCACCGGGAAGCGGCCCACGAAGGACGCGAAGGCGGGGTCCAGCACCGGGCCTTCCACGTCGAGGCCGTTGATGGGATTGGGGCGATCGCAGAGGATGACCTTTTTGCCCGCCTCGGCGCAGGCCTCGATGCAGTAGGCCATGGTGTATACGTAGGTGTAGTACCGCGCGCCGATGCCTTGCAGATCGATGACCAGAACGTCGATTTTTTCCAGCGCCTTCGGCGAGGGTTTGAGGGAAGTCGGATCGTCGCCGTACAGCGAATAGACCCTCAGCCCGCGGTAGACCGTGTGGCCGACGTCCACCTGGTCCTGTTCCACGCCCGCGATACCGTGTTCCGGCCCGAAGAGCGCCGTCACGTTGATCGCCGGATCGTCGATCAGCCGATCGTGCAGATACGTCAGGTCGGGCAGGACCGAAGCCGAGTGGACCAACAGCCCGACGCGCGCGCCGCCGAGGTATTCCTGACGATGCTCCAGCAGCCGGACGCAACCCGGCTGAACAACGGGCTGTTTGACCTGGGGCATGCGGTTATTCCCCTTCCTTCGGGTTCGCGGTCGTGGTTGTTTCGATTTCTTTAATGGTTTGCCGCACCCATTGTAACAGTTTCGGATCGCGAACCAAACCGCCCGCCGCCGAAAAATATTCGCGGGCTTCCCGCGGGCGGCCGCCCGCCAACGAGTCCTTTCCCAATTCGATCAACAAAAGGCCGCGCGGCGGTCCGTCGACCTGGGCGGCGGCCCAGGTCAACCACTCGGCGACCGCTTCGGGCGGCGACTTTTGCGCCACTTCCAGGCTGATCTCGGCGAAACTTGGCGGATCGAACGAACCGCGCGGCGCCTCGCGGAGCGTTCGCGCGGCGGCCGACGGATCGCCACGCCGGATCTGGACGCGGGCGAGCATCAGCCGAAACGAGCCGGCCAACGGATTCGCCGGATCCGCCGCGGTCAGATTGCGCCGCACCAGGCGTTCCGCGTCGGACAATCGGTTCAGACGCAAATCGATGTCGGCTTCCGCCAGATCGATGCCGGCGATCTGGGAGGGATCGGCCGCGGCGCGCAAGAGCGGAAAATCGGCCAGCACCGCCGGGATATCGTCGCGCCGCAAGGCGAATTCCTGATGCGCCAGGTAGAGGCTGTAGCGATGAGCCGCCACCGCGGCATTTGCCGCGAGCAATCGCTCCCAATAGGCAAGGAAGGAACCCGCGGGCAGCCGTCCCCTGACTTCATAATCCAACATGCTTTGCAAGGAAGCCATCTGGTGGCCGAAGCTCGGGCACGTTTCAGCCGCTTTTTCCCACCAGGCCGGGGCGGCGGCGGAGGCCAGTTCGGTCAGGCTTTTCGCCAGCTCCTGCGCCGCCTCGCATTGGCGAGAATTTTTTTGCGCCACCAGGTAATGCAGCCGCGCCGCTTCGTGGAAATCGCCTCTTTCAAAAGCCTGCCGCGCCTGGCGCATCATCGAATCCTGCCACGATAACGACCAAGGTTTGAGCGCCATCGGCAAACATACCGCCGGCGCGAGCACCGGCCGCGGTTCCCGCACCGGTTCGCGGCGGGCGAAAACCGTCAGGACTTGGCCGTCGCTCAATCTTTCTCGCCGGTAAAAAAGATAATTCGGCCATTCGGCTTGAAAGACGGCCCGCACCTGGGTGTATTTTTCCGCCTCGAGGGGATTGCTACCCTCCGGGGTATCGAAAGTCGGCCAATCCTCCCCCAAGGTAAAAACGAACTCCGGCCGGTCGAATTGGCTGACTTTTTCCGTCACCCATTCGCCAAAGGCGATTTGCTGATCGACCACCAGGCAGGAATTCATATTGACCAACAAGGGGAAAATCCGATCCACGCGCTGATCGCCACGAGTCAAATCCATGGTCAGCCGGGCAGCCGGATTTTGCCGGGCTGTATTCGCGATCAACGCCGCCAATTCGCGATCGGCGGCCGGTGGCGGCGCCGGAATCGACACTCCCGCCCAGTCGGCAAGATCGGCTCGCCCCAGCCGGGGCGTCAGACCGACCAGAACGATTTCCGCCAGCGCCAACCCGCCGTAAAGGATTCCCAGGCAAATGGCGAGGCGTTTGGACGGCCGCCGCCCGAAGGAAAAGGCCAGCCACAGGGCCAGGACCAGATGAACGCCCAACAGGTACCAATCGCGCTTGGTCACCGCCGCAAAATAAAAAACCAACGGAACGCCGCCGGCAAACGCGAAAGCCCAATCTTCGACTTGCCAGTCGCGCTCGTTCCATCGTTTTGCCAATAAATAGCCCAAGGCAATCCAGGCGATGAGCCCTCGATAACCAACCGCCAACAGCCAGAAGTAATGACCGGCGCCGGGCATTGATTCGCTTCGGCCCGCCAAAACATCGTCGCGCAACTCCGCCAGACTTCGCCGCCAATCGGGTAAAAGCCAGGCGCCGAGCACCGTGAGATAGACGACCAGCAAAAACAGCCGACGCCGACGCAAGGCCGGATCGCCAAGTGAAATCAGAATCAAGGCCGCCGGCACGATGCACAACGCGGCAATCGGCTTGGTTGCGGCAAGAATCGCCAAAAATAAGGCGACGCTCGCCTGCATGAAGGGCGAGTTCCAACGGTCTGCCGCAAAAAACAACCCCAAGGCGACAACCTCGGTCGCCAACGCGGCGATTTCCAAATTGAACGCCGTCGCCACCGTCCAGAAAACCGGATTAGCCAATACAATGAAGCCTACCAACAAGGTCGGTAGCGCCTGCCGGGAAAGATGGCGGCCGAAAGCGATCGCCCCAATCATCAGAATCAGCCAGAAAATGAGTGTGGTGACGATCGCGCCGCGAAACCCGTCGCCCGCCAACTCGGCGGCGCCGGCGGTCAGCAAATAGGTGAGCGGCAGATAGCGGGCCTGACGAAGCCGCAGCAACTCAAGCACCGTCGACGGCGAATCCTGCAATGCCAGCCGGTAAGCCATGGCCTTGAAAAAATGTTGGCCGCTGTCGTGACCGCTGATTTGCTGATTGGCCGTGTGCCAGGACGCCAGAACAAGGAAGGCGAGCAAAATAAGCAACGCGGCCGGTAAAAAGTACCGGCGTCCGGCAATGATTGGTGGCGCGACCGGCATCCGGGTTGAGGGCAAGCGGAACTCACAAGTATTTGGTCAAACCGCGTCTTTCCAACTCATCGAACACTTTCTTGACGGCCTGGGCGTCGTCGCGCCGCGCCACCAGAGTCGCGTCGGGCGTGTGCACGACGATCAGGTCGTCGACGCCGAGGGCCACCACGACGCCGTCGCAGGCGAAAACCGTGTTGTTGGCCCCGTCGAGGATCACGGCGTCGCCGTGGGCGACGTTGTGGTTTTCATCCGCCGGGTGCAATTCGCGGATCGCCGTCCAACTGCCGACGTCGCTCCAACCGATGTCCGCCGGAAACACCACCAGATTATCCACCTTTTCCATGACGCCGACATCGATGCTGACGCCCTCGATTCGCGGATAGATTTCCTCGAGCCGCCGTTCGATTTCCGCCGGGGGTTCCGTCCCGGAAAGATCGGCGATTCGCGCCCACAAGTCGGGCAGGTGTTCCTGCACCGCGGCGAGAAACGTCGCGGCGCGAAAAAAGAAAATGCCGGAATTCCACAAGAACGACCCGGCGGCCAGAAAGGCCTGGGCGCGCTCGGCCCGCGGTTTTTCATGGAAGGCGGCGACACGGTGATAGGGCTGCCCGTTCTCCCGGCCCAGCCGGTCGGCCATTTCGATGTAGCCGTACCCGGTTTCGGGAAAATCCGGCGCGATACCCAGGGTGATCAGCACCTCCTCGCGCGCCGCCAATTGACAGGCGGCGGCCAGGACTTCGCGAAAAACCTCGGGCCGGCGGATGGTGTGGTCGGCGGGCAGCAACGCCAGCACGGCGTCCGGATCACGGTCGGCCAGCAGCTTTGCCGCGACCGCCGCGCAAGGGGCGGTATTGCGCCGCAAGGGCTCGGCGATCAGGTTGGCGGCGGGCAATCCGGGCAGGGCCCGGGAGATTTTGTCGGCGATGGCAACGCCGGTAACGATCAACACGCGCTCCGGCGGCAACAACGGTTCGAGGCGCTTCATCGTTTGGACGAGCAGCACGTCGTCGCCGAAAATCGGTAAAAGCTGTTTGGGCAGATGCGCCCGGCTGACCGGCCAGAACCGCGTACCGCTGCCTCCGGCCATGACGACCGCGTAATTCATCACCCCTCCCCGCCTGGACGGTTCATCGCCGCCAATTCCGCTTCAATGGCGTCCAGCAACTCCGCGATGCCGCGCCCTTCCCGGGCGCTGACCGGATAAATCGCCAGCCCTTCCTTCGCTCCCGCTTCGCGCAATGCTTCCAGCCGTTCCGGGCCGTCCGGCAGGTCGATCTTGTTCGCCGCGATCACCTGCGGCCGCCGGCCGAGTTCCTCGCTGTAGGAAGACAGCTCGTGATTGAGCTTGTGAAAATCGTCGAGCGGGTCGCGGCCGGAATGCGGATCGAGATCCAACAGGTGGACCAGCAGGCGAGTGCGCTCGATGTGCCGCAGAAACCGGATGCCCAAGCCGGCGCCGGCGTGCGCGCCCTCGATCAGCCCGGGCAGATCGGCCACCACGAAACGCCGCTCGAAATCGCGGTCGACCGTTCCCAGGTTCGGGTGCAAGGTCGTAAAAGGATAAGCCCCAACTTTCGGCCGGGCCGAGGAAATCGCGGCGATCAAGGTGGATTTGCCGACCGATGGATAGCCGATCAGGCCGACGTCGGCGATGGATTTCAGGACCAGGCGATACCACCGTTCCTCGCCGGGGAAGCCTTTTTCATGCTCCAGCGGCGCGCGGTTGGCATTGCTGAGAAAGCGTGCGTTGCCTCGGCCGCCCCGCCCACCCTTGGCCGCGATCCATTCCCGATCCGGTTCGTCGAGGTCGACCACCATTTCGCCGGTTTCACCGTCGAAAACCACCACCCCGGCCGGCAGGTGGACGTACAGATGGGGAGCGTTCTTACCGTGTTGCGTCTTGCCCTTGCCATGCACGCCGTGCTTGGCGCGGTATTGCGGTTTGTAGGCCAGATCGATCAGCGTGTTCTTCGAGCTGTCGGTCACGAAAACGACATCGCCGCCGTTGCCGCCGTCGCCGCCGTCCGGACCGCCGCGCGGCACGTATTTTTCCTTGCGGAAGGAAAGACAGCCGTCGCCACCCGCGCCCGACTGCACGAATACTTTGACTTCATCGACAAATTTCATGAACGCTCTCTTTCGGACAATGCGCCAGTGTAACCACGCATCGGGCCGGGTTCTAGCGGAAATCCGCCGTTCTGGCAATCGCGAGCCCGCTCGAGCGGGAATAATACCAGAAATTCCAGGATTTCAAGCACCCGCGTTGACAGTAACCGGACCGGCAGGCTATAAAATCTAGCCCGCTTTTGTAGTGTAACCGGTTCGACTTCAGCCGAAGGACGAACCGAGTTAAAGAAATTTTATCTTTCTTTTCGGGAGGTTGCAGCATGAAAGAAGTGTGGATTGTCGGCGCGGCGCGGACGCCGGTAGGCTCCTTTAATGGCGTGTTTGCCACTTTGCCCGCCAGTGACCTGGGCGCGGTCGCGATTCGCGGCGCCCTGGAACGCTCGGGAATCAAAGACGAGGAAGTGGATGAAGTGATCATGGGTTGTGTCTTACCCGGTGGTCAGGGACAGGCGCCGGCGCGAATGGCGGCCATCAAATCCGGGCTTCCCGCCAAGGTGGCCGCGATGACGATCAACAAGGTCTGTGGCTCCGGCCTCAAAGCGGTCGGCCTGGGCGTCCAGGCGATCCAATGCGGCGACGCCGAGGTGGTGGTCGCCGGCGGCATGGAAAGCATGACCCTCGCGCCGCATGTCCTGATGAATTCGCGCGCCGGCTACCGCATGGGCAACTTCGCCGTCGAGGATTCGATGGTCAAGGACGGCCTGTGGGATTCCTACAACAACTGCCACATGGGCAATTTCGCCGACAAGACCGCCGCGAAATACGGCTACACCCGCGAACAACTCGACGACTTCACCGTCAAATCCTACAAAAACGCGCTCAAAGCCCAGGCGGACGGCGTTTTCAAGTGGGAAATCGTCCCGGTGAAACTTCCCTCCAAAAAAGGCGAGCCGACCGTCATCGACACCGACGAGGAACCGGCCCGCGTCAAGTTCGATAAAATCCCCACCCTCAAGCCGGCCTTCAACAAGGACGGCGTCATCACCGCCGCCAACGCGTCCTCGATCAACGACGGCGCGGGGGCCGTGGTACTCTGCGAAGCGGAAAAGGCCAAGCAGCTCGGCCTCAAGCCGCTCGCGCGCTTCGTCGCCCAGGCCACGGCCAGCCTCGAGCCGCAGTGGTTCACCCTGGCGCCGATCGATTCGATTAAAAACGTGCTGAAAAAAGCCAACCTGCAGGTCGGCGACATCGACGTCTGGGAAATCAACGAGGCCTTCTCGGTCGTTTCGTTGATCACCAACGACCATCTGAAAATCGATCCGGCGAAAGTGGACATTTACGGCGGCGCGGTAGCGATCGGCCATCCGATCGGCGCCTCCGGTTGCCGCATCCTGCTGACCCTGCTCAACGCCATGCAACGCAACAATTTCAAGCGCGGCGGCGCGAGCCTGTGCATCGGCGGCGGCGAGGCGATCGCCATGCTGTTCGAGCGCGTGGAATAAGGGGGCGGTTCATGACGTACAAGAACCTGCTCGTCACGATCGAGGAAGGCGTGGCCCTGGTCGTCATCAACCGGCCGCCGGCGCTCAACGCGCTCAACAGCCTGACGCTGAAGGAACTGGGCGTCGCCTTCGAAAAAATCGCCAAGGACAAGGCCGTGCGCTCCGTGGTGCTGACCGGCGCGGGCGAAAAGGCCTTCGTCGCCGGCGCCGACATCAGCGAAATGGTCAACTTCAACCCGCTCAAGGCCGACGCGTTCGCCAAGCTGGGCCAGGAAGTGCTGACGGCGATCGAAACCTGCCCCAAACCGGTGATCGCGGCCGTCAACGGCTTCGCGCTGGGCGGCGGCACCGAACTGGCGATGGCCTGCGATTTCATCTACGCCGCGCCGAACGCCAAATTCGGCCAGCCGGAAATCAAGTTGGGCATCATCCCCGGCTTTGGCGGCACGCAGCGCTTGCCGCGACTCGTCGGCCGCCAGATGGCCAAGGAACTGGTGCTCACCGGCGACATGATCACCGCCGAGGAAGCGTTGCGCATCGGACTGGTCAATAAAATTTTCGCGCTGGATAGCCTCGTGGCGGAAGCCAAGAAGACCGCGAAGAAAATCGCCGCTTACGGCATGCCGGCGGTCAAGGCGGCCAAGGACGCGATCAACCGCGGCCTCGACGTGGATCTGGCCGACG
>JAAYVF010000061.1 GCA_012517325.1 Myxococcales bacterium
GGGGCAGCTGCCCCTCCAGGACGCAGACCAGCAACCTCATCCGCTGTAACTCCTTGGGAGTCATCGAAATCATGTCCTTCTTCATGGGGGACATAATCGCTAAGCAGTTACAGGGGACAAAGTCGCTAAGCTAATACAGCAGGCGGCGATTTCCGTTTGGCGGCGAAGAGATATACGGTGTTATTTGAGACTGATTCAAATGAAAAATCGTCCGGCGTACTGACCAGGGAACTGGACAAGGTTCATGGCAAGCCTTAGCGTTAAAGCGGCTGACGGGCAACTCGATAGATGACGTAAATGACAAGGTTTTCGCAATCCGAAACGAGCGATTTTCGCTGTTCGGCAACATCAAATTATCGAAAAATCCCGGCCTGACAGGCCAAAACGAATTGGTGCATCTCTGGCAAGGAGCCGCCATGACCGCAAGCAATACCTTCGGCGCCCGCGACGTTTTATCCACTCCCTTCGGCAATTTCACTTATTTTCGCCTGGGCAAACTGGCCGAGGATGGGCTGGCGCAAACCGACCGCTTGCCGTTCGCCATCCGAATTTTTCTCGAATCGGCGTTACGCAACGAAAACGGCCTGGAAGTCACCCGCGAAGATGTCCTGAAACTTGCCCGCTACCAGGCAAAACAACCGGGCGACGCCACCATCCCCTTCGCTCCGGCCCGGGTGCTGATGCAGGATTTCACCGGCGTGCCGGCAGTGGTCGACCTGGCCGCTTTGCGTAGCGCCATGAAGCGGTTCGGCAAAGACCCGCGGAGAATCAATCCGCTGATCCCGGTCGACCTGGTGATCGACCACAGCGTTCAGGTCGACGCCTACGGTTCCGCCGACGCCTTGCGGATCAACGCCGATCTCGAATTCCAGCGGAACCGCGAACGCTACGAGTTCCTGCACTGGGGCCAGAAGGCATTCGACAATTTCCGCTGCGTTCCCCCGGCGATGGGCATCTGCCACCAGGTAAACCTCGAATCCCTGGCGACGGTGGTTTACCGGCGGCGGAACAAGAGTCCCGAGCTGGACGAGTTGTTTCCCGACACGCTGGTGGGCTGCGACAGCCATACGACGATGATCAACGGCCTGGGAGTGCTAGGTTGGGGCGTCGGCGGCATCGAAGCCGAGGCCGTGACACTGGGGCAGCCCTATTACATGGTCATGCCCGCGGTGATCGGATTCCGTCTCACCGGCGCGCTGCCCGAAGGCGTGACCGCCACCGACCTGGTGCTGACGATCACCCACCTGTTGCGGAAGAAGGGCGTGGTCGGGAAAATCGTCGAATTCTTCGGCACCGGGCTGGCGACCATGTCCCTGCCCGATCGGGCGACCATCGCCAACATGGCCCCGGAAATGGGCGCGCGCGCCTGCCTGTTTCCTGTCGACGACAACACGCTGCGGTACCTGCGGGACACGGGACGCCGCGACGAACAAATCAAACTGGTCGAAATCTACTACAAAGCGCAGGGGCTCTTCCGCACCGCCGCGACTCCCGACCCGGACTATCAGGACGTCGTCGAACTTGATCTGACGACGGTCGCGCCCTGTCTCGCCGGACCGAAGCGCCCGCAGGATCGAATTCCCGTATCCGAGATGAAATCGAACTGGCGGGCCGATCTGTACAAGCCGGTGGCCGAGCGCGGCTACGGCTTGCCGGTCGAGGCGGGCGCCGCCCGAGAAACGGTCGAATACCCGGACGGCTCGCGCGGCGAGCTGACGCACGGCGACGTGGTGATCGCGGCGATCACCAGTTGCACCAACACCAGCAACCCCTGGGTACTCATCGGCGCGGGCCTGCTCGCGAAAAAGGCCGTCGAAAAAGGGTTACGGGTCAAACCGCACGTCAAAACGAGCCTCGCGCCGGGTTCCAAGGTCGTCACCCATTACCTCGCTAAATCCGGCCTGACGCCCTACCTGGATCAACTGGGCTTTGCGACCGTCGGCTACGGTTGCACGACCTGCATCGGCAACAGCGGCCCCCTGCCCGAACACCTCGCCAAGCCGATCGAAAAAGGCAACCTGGTGGCCGCCGCGGTGTTGTCCGGCAACCGCAATTTCGAGGGCCGGATCAACCCATTGACCAAGGCTAATTATCTGGCCTCACCGATGTATGTCGTGGCGTATGCGCTCGCCGGCACGGTCGATCTCGACTTGAACGCCGAACCGGTCGGCCAAGGGAAAGACGGGCCGGTTTATTTGCGTGACATCTGGCCGACCAACGCGGAAATCAAAGCCCTCCTGTCCAACGCCATGGAACCGGAAGCCTTCCGCGCGCGCTACGGCGAAATCTATCACGCCAATCCGGCCTGGAACGCCATTCCTTCGACGGACGAAGCGGTTTACCTCTGGCGCGACGACAGCACCTACATCCAGGAGCCGCCTTTCTTTCTCGACATGAAATTGACGGTGGAGCCGATCCGGCCGATCCGCGGCGCGCGCGTGCTGGTCAAGGTCGGCGACAGCGTCACCACCGACCACATCAGCCCGGCCGGCTCGATTCCTGCTCAGTCGCCCGCGGGGCAATACCTGATCGCCCAGGGCGTCGCGCCGGCCGATTTCAATTCGTACGGCAGCCGGCGCGGCAACGACCGCGTGATGACGCGCGGCACGTTCGCCAACATCCGCATCCGCAATCAAATCGCGCCTGGCACCGAAGGCGGCTTCACCACGTACCTGCCGACCGGCGAGGTGACCTCCATTTACGAGGCGTCGCTCCAATACAAGGCGGCGGGCACGCCGACGCTGGTGCTGGCGGGAGTCGACTACGGCATGGGATCCAGCCGCGACTGGGCCGCCAAAGGGACGATGTTGCTCGGAGTCAAAGCGGTGATCGCGCGTTCGTTCGAGATCATCCACCGCGCCAACCTGGTCGGTATGGGCGTCTTGCCGCTGCAGTTTTTGGAAGGGCAATCCGCCGAAACGCTCGGGCTGACCGGCCGCGAGACGTTTGACATCGCCCTCGATGACGGCCTGCAACCCGGCCAGGAGTTGACCGTGGATTACATTCGCGAGGACGGCAGCCGCGGCTCGTTCCAGGTCAAATGCCGGATCGACTCGCCAGTGGAAGTCGAATACTACCGCCACGGCGGCGTGCTCAACATGGCGCTGCGGCGGATGGTCCGGGAATAAACGGAAACGTCAATCAACCACCAAACGGGTGAACTGACATGGCCGATTTGAATCTCGTGATTGCCGGCGCGGCCGGACAGGGCGTGCAATCGGCGGCCGCCATTCTCGGGCGCCTGCTGCTGCGCCAGGGATTGCACGTGTTCGTGACGCAGGATTACCAATCGCGCATCCGCGGCGGGCACAACTTCATGGCGATCCGCATCGCCGACCGGCCCGTCTCAGCCTCGGTGCGGAACATCCATTACCTGATCGCGCTCAACGAAGAGAGTCTGCGCCTGCATTTGCCCAATCTGCAGGCCGACGGGCTGGCGTTGTGCATGGCCGAGGATCGGGGCGAGGTCGCCGATCCCCGGATTCGGGCCTTGCCCGCCGAAGTCGGCCCGGTTGGCGCGCGCAACGCGAAATACGTCGGCGTCAAGCTGATGGCGATGTTTGCGGAGATGACCGGTTTCACCAAGGCGCCGCTGATCGACGCCGTACAGGTGGAGATGGGCAAACGGCTGAAGCCCGAAGTCCTGCAACTGAACCTCGAGGCGATCGACGCCGCGGCGGCTTTCGTCGCCGCGCCCGACCGCCACGCGCTGCCCTTTCAAACCGATCCGGGCCGCGAACGGCTGTTTCTCGAAGGCAACGAGGCCCTGGCGCTGGGTTTGATCGCCGGCGGCATCGGCGTCTATGCCGGCTACCCGATGAGCCCGGCGACCTCCGTCCTCAACACGCTGGCCGAATTCGGCGCCAAGGCCGGCATCGTCGTGGAGCAGGTGGAAGACGAGATCGCCGCGCTGAACGTCGCCCTCGGCGCGGCCTTCGCCGGCGCGCGGGCCGCCGCCGGCACCTCGGGCGCGGGCATCAGCCTGATGTCGGAAGCCATCGGCCTGGCGGGCATCTCCGAAACGCCCGTGGTCGTCATCGACGCCCAGCGTCCCGGCCCCAGCACCGGCATGGCCACCCGTACCGAGCAATCCGACCTCTTGTTCGTTGCGCACGCGTCGCAAGGCGAATTTCCACGGATCATCCTCGCTCCGACCGATCATCGCGACGCCTTTTACCTCGGCGCCGAGGCTTTGAATCTGGCGGAGCGCTGGCAGGTCCCGGTGTTCATCATGACCGACCAGGTGCTGGCCGACGCGCAACAGACCGTCGATGAATTCGATCTTTCCACCGTGAAAATCGAGCGCGGCGCCATCGCCGCCGAACCGCCGGAACCGACCTTAATGAAGCGCTACGCAGTGACGCCGTCTGGCGTTTCGCCGCGCGCGATCCCGACCCAGTCGAAATGGATCGTGCAACAGGACAGCCACGAGCACACCGAGGTCGGCCACCTCAGCGACAACCGCGAAAACCGCGTGCGGCAGGTCGACAAGCGCGAACGCAAACGCGACGGCATCGCGGCGGAATTTCCGGGTCCGGAGATCGTCGGCGATCCGGACGGCACGCTGTTTCTGGCCTGGGGCTCGACGGTCGGGCCGGTACTGGAGGCGGCGGAATTGTTGCGCGCCCGCGGGCGCAAGGTCGGCGTGGCCGTGTTCCGCCACCTTTTCCCGATGAACAAGGAACGGACGGCGGTCGCTTTGTCGCGCGCCGCGCGGCGTTTCACGATCGAGGTGAATCAGACCGGTCAGCTCGGCAAACTGTTGTTGCTCGAAACCGGCCTGACGACCGACGGCCACCTGGGCAAGTACGACGGCCGCCTGTTCACGGTGCAGGAAGCGCTGGCCCGCCTGGAAGAGGCGCTAGCCGGTTGTTGAAAAACACCCGGTGTGCGATCCATGGATGGATCGCCATTTTCGGCAACTTCCGAAGTTGTCGAAAATGAAGCGAAAGAAAAACCACGCTTTTTGTTGAGCGCGGTTGAAAAAGGCCAGGACGGCCTTTTTCAACCGCCTGCTGGGAGGCGAACATGAATTGCGTTGAAAATTACGCCTTGCACGAACCGCAATGGTGTCCGGGGTGCGGCAATTTCGATCTGCTCGACAGCGTCAAGCAGGCGCTGTGCGAACTGGAAATCGAACCGCACAAATTAATGCTCGCCGTCGGCATCGGTCAGGCGTCCAAACTGGGTTTTTCGCTCAAGGCCAACATGTTCAACGGCTTGCACGGGCGCATGTTGCCTCTGGCCATGGGCATGAAGATGGCGAACCACGCCGCACCGGTTCTGGTGGTTTCGGGCGACGGTTGCTTCTACGCCGAGGGCGGCAACCATTTCATTCACAACCTGCGGCGCAACCTCGACGTCACCATGCTGGCGAGCGACAACCGTGTGTACGGGCTGACCAAAGGTCAGGCCTCGCCGACCTCGGCCGCCGATTTCACCACCAAAATCCATCCCGAGGGTGTCGGCGCGGCGCCGATCAATCCCAGCGCGTTGGCCCTGGTGGCGGGCGCGACTTTCGTCGCGCGGACCTTCACGGGCAACCGAGCGGAAGTCGTCACGCTGATCAAGGCGGCGCTACGGCATCGCGGCGCGTCGTTCATCGACATCATGAGCCCCTGCGTTTCGTTCAATAAGGTCAATACGTTCGCCTGGTACAAGCAACGCGCCAAGCCGCTCGGGCCGGAACACGACCCCACCGACCTGGCGGCGGCGCTGAAGTGGGCGCTGTTGCCCACCGAAGAAATCATCCCGACGGGGATTCTCTATCAAGTTCAGCGCCCGGTCTTCGGCGATCACCTGACCGCGATGCGCGGCGAACCCATCGCCGCGCGAACCTGGAAATACACGCCCGAACGCGTCCGGCCGCTGTTCGCCAAATTCAAATAAGGCGCCGGAGGGAAAACCGGCTTTATTCCGGGAGGTGGACTTTGCAAATCACGGATCGTTTTTCCTATGACGTCGTGATCATGGGCGCCGGCCTGGCCGGCATGACGGCCGCCGTCAAAATGGCCGAAAACCACCCGCGCCTCAAGGTCGCGCTGCTGACCAAGGTGCACCCGGTCCGTTCGCACTCCGGCGCGGCGCAGGGCGGCATCAACGCGGCGGTCGCCCAGGACGACAAGTGGGAAGACCACTACTACGACACCCTCAAGGGCGGTTGGTTTCTCGGCGACCAGGACGCGGTGCGCGCACTGACCGAGGAAGCGCCGGCGGCGATTTTCGAGCTGGACCGCTGGGGGGCGAATTTCAGCCGGCTGCCGGACGGCAATTTCGCGCAACGCCCCTTCGGCGGCCAGCGCCGCAACCGCACCTGCTACGTGCAGGATCTGACCGGTCACGCGCTCCTGACGACGATGTACGAACAGGTCGTCAAAAAGGGCATCGACGTTTTCGCCGAATGGTTCGTCTTTTCCCTCGTCGCCGACGCCGACCGTTTTTACGGTTTCCTCGCCTTCGATCTGCAGACCGGCAAAATCGGCTTTTTCGCCGGGCGGGCCGGGCTGATCGCCACCGGCGGTGCGGGCCGCGTCTTCGGCCAATCTTCCAACGCCCTGATCAACACGGGCGACGGCATGGCGCTGGCCTGGCGGGCCGGTGTGCCCCTGAAAGACATCGAGTTTTTCCAAACGCACCCGACGGGCCTGCTCAACGGCATTCTCATCACCGAAGGCGCCCGCGGCGAAGGCGGTTACCTGCTCAATCGCGACGGCGAGCGGTTCATGGCCAAGTACGCGCCGAAGTTCATGGAACTGGCGCCGCGCGATCTGGTGGCACGGTCGATCCACACCGAAATCATGGAGGGCCGGGGCTTCGACGACGGTTGCGTCCGGCTCGATCTGCGTCACCTCGGCGCCGAGAAAATCAACCAGAAGCTGCCGCAGATCCGCGAAATCGCCATGTACTTCGCCGGGGTCGATCCGATCGTCGAGCCGATCCCCATCCGCCCGACCGTGCATTACACGATGGGCGGCATCGACGTCGATGTGCACGGCGCGACTCCCCTGCCCGGTTTGTACGCCGCCGGCGAAGCCGCCTGTGTTTCGGTGCACGGGGCCAACCGCCTGGGAGGCAACTCACTGCTGGATACGATCGTCTTCGGCATTCGCGCCGCGGCTTCGATTCCGGCGTCGCTCGACGGCCGGCACGAAGCGCCGCCGGACCTGCTCGAACGGGAGATGGAAAAATTCCGGGCGCTTTTCGTGGGCCCCTCGTCCACGGACGTGCCGGCGCTGCGCCGTGAAATGGAAAGCGCGATGGTGGCCGGCTTCTCGCTCAAGCGCGAGGCGGAAGGCATGAAAACCGGGTTGGCCGCCGTGCGCCAGTTGCGCGAACGCTATCAAGGCGTCCGCGTCGCCGACCGGTCGCTCGTCTTCAACGCCGAACTGACGCGCGCCCTCGAACTGGGTTGCATGCTCGACGTAGGATACGCCTGCGCCTTCGCCTCGCTGCCGCGCCAGGAATCGCGGGGCAGCCATTTCCGTTACGACTATCCGAAAATGGACAACTCCCGATTCCTCAAGCACAGCCTGGTGACCACCGGCGGCACCGGGGATCCGACGCTGGCCTATCGCGACGTGACGATCGTGGACACCCCGCCGCTCGATGAAATCAAGTATTAGCAAGGAGGGCTGAGATGAAAGCCGTGCTCGATATTCATCGCCGCAAACCGGAGCAAAAAAATTCCTATCGCCAGTCCTTCGAAATCGAGGCCGCGCCCGGCGACACGCTGCTGGATCTTTTCCACAAGATCCAGGCGGAAAAGGACCCGACTTTTGCCTATCGCTACAGTTGCCGCGGCGCGATCTGCGGCTCGTGCGCGGTGCGGATCAACGGCACGGCCGCCCTGGCCTGTAAAACCCAGGCGGCGCCGCTGGCCGAAAAGGGCGTGATCGTCGTCGATCCGTTGGGCAATCTGCCGAGTCTGAAGGACCTGGTCGTCGATTTCGCCCTCTTCTGGGAAGCGTACGACAAGGTGCGCCCGTACATCGTGCGGCAACGGGAACAGCACGATTACCGGCTGACCTGGGAAGACAAGCTTTCGAAAAAGCACCTCGACCAGCTCGATCGGGCGATTCTTTGCATCAAGTGCGCCTCCTGTTTTTCCGACTGCCCCAAACGGCGGGAGGATGCCCGGTTCATGGGACCGGCGGCGGCGGCGAACCTGTACAAGTTTTATTTCGACCCGCGCGACGCCATCCACGCCGAGCGGCGCGAATTGAGCGCCGACCCGGGTTTCGGGGTGGTGGCTTGCGATTCGCATGCGAATTGCGTGAAGGTATGTCCGAAAGATGTGCGCCCGCTAAGGGCCATCAACCTGATTCGACAAGATTTGCCAAAACAGGAGTAGACAGCCGTGGTCGAGAAAAACGTGCGTATCGAAAAAGATTCGTTGGGTCCGTTGGCAGTGCCGGCCGACGCGTATTGGGGCATCAACGTCGCGCGGGCGCTGGAAAACTTTCCGATCAGCCGCCGCAAGATCCATCCGCGGATCATCGAAGCCTATTGCCGGATCAAAAAAGCGGCCGCCAAGGTGAACCTGGAAGCCGGGCGCTTGACGAAAGACCAGGCCCGGGCGATCCGTCAGGCCGCCGACGAGGTGCTCGGCGGGGCGCTGCGCGACCAGTTCGTGGTCGATCTCTTCCAGGCCGGCGCCGGCACCAGCACGAACATGAACGCCAACGAGGTGCTCTGCAACCGCGCTCTCGAGATTCTCGGCCATCCCAAGGGGGAATACAAAATCCTCAACCCGAACGATCACGTCAACATGGGCCAGTCCACCAACGACACCTACCCGACGGCCATGCGGCTGGCGGCGGCGGACGCGCTGGCCGCTTTCTACCCCGAGGCCGAGGCGCTGGCGAAATCGCTCGCGGCGGTCGGAAAAAAATTCGCGCGCGTGCTCAAGAGCGGCCGTACCCACCTGCAGGACGCCGTGCCGATGACGCTGGGCAGCGAATTCAAGGCCTATGCCGAGGCGATCCTGGCGTCGGTCAAACACGTCCGCCGCACGGCGCAGGATCTGTTTGAACTGGGCATCGGCGGCTCCGCGACCGGCACGGGAATGAACACCCACCCTGCTTACGCCGGCCGGATGGCGGCCGAACTGGCCCGCGAAACAGGCCTGCCGTTCCGCAAGGGCAAAGATTTGATCCACCTGATGCAGTCGCAGGCGGCGCTCGGCCGCGCTTCCGGCGCGATGCGCGATTTCGCCGTCGAATTGGGCCGCATCGCCAACGATCTGCGCCTGCTGTCCTCCGGCCCGACCACCGGCCTGGCCGAAATCAAATTGCCCGCGGTGCAGGCCGGCTCCTCGATCATGCCGGGCAAGGTCAACCCGTCGATTCCCGAAATGGTCAACATGGTTTGCTTCCACGCGATCGGCAACGATCTGACCGTCAGCCAGGCCGTGGCCGCCGGCCAGATGGAACTCAACGTCATGATGCCCATCATGGCCGAAAATCTGATCGAAGCCGTCGAAGTCCTCACCTCGGCATGCCGCCAATTGCGCCTTCGCTGCGTCGACGGCATCACCGCCGATCCGGACCGCTGCCGTCATTACGCTTACCGCAGCATGGGGCTGGCCACGGCCCTCGCGCCGTCCATCGGCTACCTGGCTTCGGCCGGAGTCATGAAGCGGGCGCTGGCGGAAGGAAAAACGGTTCCGGACCTGGTGCGCGAAGAGAAGTTGCTGACGGAAGCGGAATTGAAACGCGTGCTCGACCCGGTGCGGATGACTCGACCCGACCCCGACCTGGCCAAGGCCAAGAAAAAATAGCTGAAAATCATTCGCAATAAGCTTGATTGTTGCGGCGGCGGGCTTAAGTTTTATCTAAGTCCAGTGAGGCGTTTTATACAAGGAGAACCGCCATGATTCTGCATCGCAATGAATCCACGGTTACCCCTCAGCCTATTTCCGCGGCCGCCGGCGTTCCCTCCGCCGAGGTGAAAAACATCGGTTTGCGCGGCGTCACAATCGCCGATTCCGCCATCTGCAAAGTGGACGGCGCCAACGGGATTCTGCTTTATCGCGGCTTCGACATCAAAACGCTGGCTCAAAATGCGACCTTCGAGGAAGTCGCCCACTTGTTGTTGCGCGGCAAATTGCCGAACCCCAAGGAACTGGCGACTTTTAAAAAGAAATTGGCCGAATATCGCCAATTGCCCGCGGGCATTATCGCCGCGCTGCAAACCATTCCGGCCAAGGCGGCCCCGATGGACGTCTTGCAAGCGCTCAACTCGCTGCTGGCGGCCTACGATCCCGACCTGACCGACGAAAGCAAGGAAGCCAATTATCGCAAGGGCGCGCGGCTGATCGCCCGGTTCCCGCTGGTCGTCGCGGCCTGGCACCGCATCCGCCAGGGATTGCCGGTCGCCGAACCCGACCCCTCGTTGTCGCACGCGGCGGCCTTCCTCTTTGCGCTGCTGGGCAAGGAAGCCACCGCCGAGCAAGTCCGCAACATGGATGTGGCGCTGACGCTGCACGCCGAGCATTCCTTCAACGCCTCGACGTTTACCTGCCGCCAGATCGCCTCGACGCGCGCGCATCTGTACGCGTCGATCGGCGGCGCCATCGGCTCGCTGTCGGGCGAATTGCACGGCGGCGCCAACGCGCAGGTCTACCAGATGCTCAAGGAGGTCGGGCATAAGGACAAGGTCCGCGATTACGTCGTGCGCACGCTGGACGAAGGCGGGCGCATCATGGGCATGGGCCACGCGATTTACAAAGTGCTCGATCCCCGGGCGCAGATTCTCGGCCCGATGTCCAAGGCGCTCGGCGAGAAGTCCGGCGATCCGATCTGGTACGAGCTGAGCGAGGAAATTCAGCGCGTCACGAAAGAAGAGTTCAAACGCCGCAAAGGCGCCGACATCAACGCCAACGTCGATTTCTTCTCGGCCTCGGTTTACCACTACATGGGCATTCCGGTCGATCTGTTCACGCCGATCTTCGCGGTCTCCCGCGTGGCCGGCTGGGCGGCCCATTACATCGAGGAAAAATTCGCCGAGGCCGCGCCGAAACCGGCCCTCTATCGCCCCAAAGCCGAATACATCGGCCGGTATTGCGGCCCGGAAGGCTGCCAGTGGGAAGATCTCGATCATCGCGCCTGAACCCTTTCCTCCGTTTCCCCGCCCGGTTCGCTTGACGAACCGGGCATTTTTTTGTTTCTTGCCAGACGACAAAAATTCGGTTAATCCAAAGAATGTGGCACCGAGTGCCTTTTTAGTGCCGAAACGAGGAGTTCGACGTGACCGACATCAAGCAAGCCCTTCCCGTCTACGGAACCGACCTGATCCCGACTCTCGATCAACGGTACTTTGACGATTGCGTGGTTTTTTGCGCGCCGGAGGCGTGGAATATCGCCAAGCACCAATTCAAATTTCCGCCGAAGGAAATCGCCGTTCCCAAGGAAATGGAGCAGGCGCGCCTCGAACGCCGCATCCAACGCATGCCGCAAAGCGAAACGGTTTTCGGCATCGGCGGCGGCAGCGCCTGCGACGCGGCCAAGCTCTTCGCTCATTTGACGCACGCCAGGTTGATTCTCGTCCCCTCGATTTTAAGTGTGGATGCGCCCTTCACCAAAGCGATCGGCGTGCGCGTCAACCACCGGGTGCGGTACGTCGGCGAGGTCTATCCCGATCATCTGCTGATCGACTTCAACCTGATCCGTCAGGCGCCGCCGAAGCTGAACCGCGCCGGCGTCGGCGACATTCTGTCGATTTATACGGCGCTCAGTGATTGGCGGCTGGCGCATCAGGCGACGGGCGAAGCGTTCGACGAAACGCTCGCCGGGCAATCCCAGGCGCTTCTGGATCGGCTGTTTGCCGGCGCGACGGCGATCCGCGATTGCACCGACGAGGGTTTGAAGTTGCTGTCCGAACTGTACGTCGCGGAAGTGGCGCTGTGCGAAATCGCCGGCAACAGTCGCCCCGAGGAAGGCTCCGAACACTATTTCGCCTACTGTCTCGAATCGCTGACCCACAAACAGTATCTCCACGGCGAATTGATCGCACTCGGCGTGTTGCTCGGCGCGCTTTATCAGGAACAGCCGCTGGATCGCATTCTTGCCTTCCTTCATGAAACGCAGGTCGAATACCGGCCGGCGGCAATCGGCGTTACCGACGAGGAGATCTGCCATACATTGATCGCGTTGCCGCAATACCTGACGGAAGAACGGCAATTGCCCTACGGCATCTACCACCACAAAGGCATGACGCCGGAAAGCGCGGATGCCTTGCTGAACCGCCTTCATTCGGTAATCTAACAAACGATAATATGTCTAATATTCAATATATTATATAGCGACACTTAAAGTACATTCTATCCATTTGCCGCCTTGCCGTTCTAGATGTCGAAACCGCTTGAAATGTGATATATCAACTCCATGGAAATGAAGCCTCATTCCGAAGGCCTGACACGGCGCGATTTTCTGTCCTTGCTCGCCGGCGTCGGCGGCGCGCTATGCCTGGGCTGCATGAAAGGCGCCAATTCGTCCGAAACGCCTCGTCCCCTTCCGGCCGAAAAGACCGCCGCTTTTCATCCGGCCCGGTTCTGGAAGGCCGAATCCGGGGCGATTCAATGCGATCTCTGCCCGCACGGCTGCACGATCAAACCGGGCGAGACGGGCTTCTGCCGCGTCCGTCGCAATGACAACGGTCAACTCGTCAGCCTGGTTTACGGCCAGCCCGTGACGGTCAACAACGATCCGATCGAGAAAAAGCCGTTCAACCACGTTCTTCCGGGTTCGTTCGCGTTTTCGCTGGCTACCGTCGGTTGCAACATGACTTGCCGCCATTGCCAGAACTGGCAGATCTCTCAAGCCAAGCCCGGCGACCTTCCCGCTTACAACTGGTCGCCGGAAGATCTCGTCCGCCAGGCCAAAACGGCCAAAAGCCGGGCCATCGCCTTTACCTACAACGAGCCGACAATCTGGACCGAATACGTTTTGGACACGGCGGCCGCGGCGAAAACGGTTGGCCTGCCGACGATCCTGATCAGTAACGGCTTCATCCGCGAGGCCCCGCAACGTGAACTGGCCAAATCATTGCTCGCGTATAAAGTCGACTTGAAGGGTTTTTCCGAAAAATTCTACCGCGACATCTGCGGGGCGAGTTTGCAACCGGTGCTGGACGGCATGGTGCGCGTCCGCGAAGAGAAGTGCTGGCTGGAGATTGTCACGCTGGTGATTCCCACCCTCAACGACGATCCGCAGGAATTGCGGCAGCTCGCCAAATGGGTGCTGGACCATCTCGGGCCGGACGTTCCGGTTCATTTCACGCGATTTCAACCACTCTACCGGCTGCGCAACCTGCCGCGCACGCCGGTCGAAACGCTGGAAAAAGCTCGCCAGATCGCCTTGGACGCCGGCTTGCATTACCCGTACGTCGGCAACGTGCCCGGACACCCGGGAGGCAACACCTATTGCCCGCACTGCGGCGCAACGGTCATCCGCCGGGTCGGCTTCACCACGGAATTGGTCGGGATGAAGGACGGCGCTTGCGCCAAATGTCGCACGGCCATTGCCGGCGTCTGGTCCTAAAATACTCCGCGCCGCGACAAATCGCTTGACATTGCTCCCGCGCTTTCCAAAATCGTCGCGTTTTTAAGGGATGGAAAAACGATGACGCCCACACCGCCGCATTCCCGTTCGCAAACCGATTGGCTGCCCAGCCTGATCGTCGGCGGTTACGGCCTGTTCACCTCGGTGATGTTCTTTTTCATGCCGATTTATTTCGCCGACGAATTGGGTTTCAGCGGCATTCAGATCGGGCAATTGTATTCCGTGCTCGCCCTGGCCGGATTTCTGGCCGCCCTGCCCGCCGGCCTGGGCAACGACCGCCTCACCAGCCGTTCGCTAATCATCGGCGCGCTCGTGGTGCAAGGCGGGGCGCTGTTTCTGCTCAACCGCGTCTCGCTGTTTCCGGTGGTCCTGGCCATCTACTTCGTCTGGTCGATCACCAACAATGTCTTCCGGCTCAGCGCCGAAATGCAAATGCTGAAATCGGATACCGGCGAACGGACGAGCCAACGGATGAGCCTGTTTCTGGCTTGCCGGTTCGGCGGCCTGGCGATCGGGACCTTTTTCGCCGGTTACGTGCTGTACCGGCTCGATTTTCGCGGCACGTTTCTGTTGATCGGCCTGTTCTGCCTGTTTTTGATCGTCCCGGCGTATCGCCTCGCACCGACGCCGATCGCGAAAAACCGGCTGTCGGCCTATTGGGGCGATCTGAAATCCTGGCCGGTGATCCTCTTCATCGGTTGGATGTTCCTGTTCACCACGCATTGGGGTGTGGAATACACCTGCTACGGCTTGTTTCTCAAACGCGAGTTGCACCTGTCGCTGACGCAGATGGGCCACTACATGTGCGTCGAATACCTTGCCGTGCTGGCGACCGCGCTGCTGATCGGTCCGCGGATGGGCCGGCCCGGCGCGCTTACGGCTTACGGCATCGCCGGCCTGCTGCTTTCGGGAGTCGGCCACATCGGCATGGTGAACCACCACGTCGCCGTCTCGCTCGCCTTTCGCGCCTTGCACGGCGTCGGTGACGGCATCATCATGGTGCTGACCTATCTGGGAATCGCCCGCCTGTTCGACGTCAACCGCATGGGCGGCAACGCGGGCGCGATCAATCTGGCGATGACCCTGGGAATGATCACCGGCGCGTTGATCGCCGGGCCGCTCGGCGAAAAAGTCCGCTATAGCCTGCCGATCTGGGTGAGCGGCATCCTGCTCTTGTTGCTGGCCTTGCCGTTGGTGGCGAAAACCCGCCTGGGAAAGCGATTCGGTTAGTCGAACGACGGCGTGAATGGGTTGCGTTTTTCCAGCAGCGCCAGGATCTTGTTGATGGCGCCGCGGCTGGTGATCAACGAGGCATGGCCGCCTTCGATGAGCAAATTGTGCGCGCCGGCCAGCGTGGCGCTGTCGGGGGTGACGAAAAAATCCTCGCGCGCGGCCACGCAGTGGATTTCCACGTCGGCCGGCAACGGTCCCTCATGCAATTCGTTGAGGAACGTCGAGCCCGGCGTCATCTGCCAGAGCGTCTTGTAGAACGGCGCGAACAGCGCCAGCCCGGGTACGGTCATGTAGGTGCCGTGGAACGGCGAACCGACGGCGATCAGGCGGTTCACGTATTTTCCGAGGTCCAGTTTTTTCAAGCCCCATAAGGCGATCAGACCGCCCATCGAATGCGCCAGCGCACTGATGCGGACGCCGCCCATCCGCGCGGAAAGCTTCGCCACCTTGGCGGTCAGCAGTTCGCTGCTTTTTTCGATCGAACCGACGTTCAGCAGGCCCAGATCGATGGAAAGGACGGGAAAGCCTTCCAGCTTCAGCCGGCGCTCCAGAAAACGGAGCACGCCGCGTGTGCCCAGCCAGCCGTGGATCAACAGAACCGGCTGGCGAAAACCGGCGCTCGGCTCGCCGAATTCCCGACTATCGACCAGGTTGCCGTGGATTTCGCCCCAGGCATACAACAGCACGTTGACGGCCTGCTCGAGATTCATCACCTGCATGTGCAACGCGTAGCGCGCCATTTCCTTCGCGGTCAACGTTTTGGGCTGGACGAAGAGAAACCGCAACCCCATGCAGACGCCACCGTTCCCTCGGCATTCGTCACCCTTGACGTGAATTACTTCGGCGCGACCGATAAACGGGCGCAGGTCGTCCATCAGGGTGAATTCGAAATCGACGATCGTCCCCTCCGACCAGGGTTTCTCCACCCGCACCCGCATGCCGCTGGCGCTGATGTCGCCCACTTCGGCGGTGAGGTGCTGGTCCCGATGGCGCAGGTGTGCGTTCAAGACGGTGGTTACCGGCACCCGCGGAAACGAACGTCGTTCGAGAATGTTGCGTGGATTGCTCATGGTTACGGCATATCGATCAGTATTTTTAAATTTTTCGGTTGTCGCGCCGCCTCGAACGCCGCGACGGCCTCGTCGAAAGTATAGGTCGATGAAATCAAATCCGCAACTTGCACCCGTCCGGCCGCCAGGTGTCGCAACGCCGGCACGAAGGAGCCGCAACGGCTGCCGAGCACCGTGATTTCGTCGATCACCAGGGGCGCGGGATTGAAATCGAACGAACCGGCGTAGGTCGATTTCAGCACCACCGTGCCGCGCGGCCGCACCGCCTTGAGCGCCAGGTTCCAGCCGCCGGCCTGGCCGGAAGCCTCGATCACAATGTCGAAATCGCGCCGGGGATAAAAATCCGCCTCGACGAGCCGTTCGGTCGCTGGCAATTTCGCCAGTTTTTCCGGATGATGGCCCACCGCGACCAACTCGACGCCGTACAACGCCAGAACCCGCGCGATCAACACGGCCAGTTTGCCGTCGCCGATCAGGCAGACGCGGTCGATCGGCCGCAGATGCAATTGCTCGGGAATTTCGAGCGCCGCCGCCAGCGGTTCGACAAAAACCGCCTCATGGTTTTTCACATCCGCGGGCACTTCGTGCAGGTTCGCGGCGGGCAACGAGAGGAATTCGGCCAGGGCGCCGTCGCGGCCCAGGATGCCCAGGACAGTCCGGTTCAGGCAGTGGCGGGGCAGATTCTGGCGGCAAGATGGGCAATCGCCGCAGCCGACGTTGATTTCGCCGACCACTCGCCGGTCCACCCACTCGCTCGGCCCCTCCTCCACCACGCCGACGAATTCGTGGCCCAGAACGCCGCGAAAACCCATGTAACCGGCGGTGATTTCCAAATCGGTATTGCAGATGCCGACTTTTTTCACCCGGATCAGACATTCGCCGGTGTGGCGCGGCAGAGGCCGGTCGACCCAGGTCAGCGCGCGATCGAAAACGAGCGCCCGCATCACCAGGGGCCCGCGCCCGCCCGAAAGAGATCGGCGGGATCGACGTCGAAGGTGATGCCGAAAACGCTGGAGAGGATCATGAAAATCAAGCCGAGGGCGACGAGCAAAATCGCCATGGAAACCAGCCCGACGCCGCCGAGCAAGGCAATGGAGATCAACCCGGCGGCGGTGACCAGCACGGTCACCATGCCCTTGTCGGCGTAGGGCGCGACCGGCGAGATGACCATCAGCGCCTCGGTCATTTCGCGGGTCTGGCCGGTCGCTTTTTCGTAGATTTCATGCAACTGCTCGCGCCACCGATGATCCATGCTTGTTCCTTTCCTACAAACCCAATTGATCGGCGATCCGGGTCATGGAAGCCAGACTGGATTCCAGGAACTCCGCCAGCGGCACGCCGATCGTTTCGCATTCGGCGATGATTGCCCGATCGGCGCCGGCGGCGAAGAGTTTTTCCTTGTAGCGCTTCGCCACGCTTTTTGGTTTCACCGAGGCCAACTTTTTGTCCGGATATACCAGCGCCGTGGCGATGATCAAGCCCGTGACGGTTTCCGCGGCGGCCAAGGCGTGTTCGTAGGTCGTGGCGCGCGGGAGGCCGAGGGCGTCGTTGTGCTTGCGAATGGCCAGCGTGATTTCCGGATGAACGCCCAGCGCGTCCAGCCAGCCGGCCCCCACTTCGGCGTGGCGGCGCATGTCGTCGCCGACCTCGCCCAGGTCGATGTCGTGCAGCAAGCCGCCGATGCCCCAGAATTCGGGATCCGCGCCGAAACGCGGCGCCAGATCGCGCAGAATGGCCTCGGTCGCCAGGCAGTGATTGATCAGCCGGGGCTGGCCGGCCAGTTTTTCCGCGAGCAGCGCGTACGCGTTTTCCCGGGTGATCCCCGCCGATTTCTCGGTCATCGCGTCTTCCTCCGGTTGCGTCGACATCGTACCGGAGGGGACCGGAGCGTCGCAACCCCGCATCACCGGTTGCGCGGATTCCGCCGCCGTTTATCATGGCGGTTCAACCCGCGAACGGAGGCGCCGTGAATCCGCAAACGCTGATCGACCTGGCGATGCAACTGGACCGGCTCGAATCGCTGCCACGCATGGGTTACCTGATGCGCGGGATCGCGCACCCGGAATCGGTGGCCGCTCACGTTTTCGGAGTCGCCGTCTGGTCGATGCTGCTGGCCGACGAACTTGGCGGCGTCGACCCGCTCAAAGTGTTGCGCCTGGCGTTGTTGCACGAACTGGGCGAGGTCAAACTGACCGACATCCCGAAGATCGCCGAGGAGTATCTGCCGCTGGGCGCCAAGGATGCCGCGGAAACGAAGATCGCCGCGGAATTGCTTTCCGGCCTCGAGGTTCGCGGCGAGGAATACCTGCGGCTTTTTACCGAATACCAGGAGGCGCGCACTCGGGAAGCGCGGCTCGTGCACGCCGCCGACAAACTCCAGATGATGGCCAAAGTCCTGCGCTACCAGCAAAACGGCGCGACGGGTGTCGACGGCTTCTGGAACCATGCGCCGAATTTCCGCGATTTCGACCTACCCGAAGTGCGTGAGATATTTGCGGAATTGCGCCGGCGCCGGCCGGTAGTGGCGACGGGTTCGCCGGCGGAGCCTTGATTGCACGCCCCCTACCCATGTGCTACAAGATTTCGAGTTTCAGTCAAGGAATCAAGAGGTTGTTCGACGATTTTATCGTGGATCGCCGGATCGAGAAGTAAATCATGAAAACCATTCAAGCCGCCGCCGCCAAAGTCGATATTACGCCGTATCTGGTGACAAAAACCTACCTGGCCGGGTTCGCGCCCAACCGCCTGGCGACGGGCGTCGCCGAGCCGCTGTGCGCCCGAATCCTATATCTGGAAGACGAAAACGGCCCGCTGGTCTGGATCGCCACCGATCTCATCGGTTTCCTGTACGGCGACATCGATGACTTGCGCGCCAAATTGCCGGAGATCGCGCCCGAACGGTTGTTTGCCTGCGCCACGCACACGCACTCCGGGCCTGACACCATGGGATTGTGGGGGCCGTCCGTCGGGCCGGTGCCGGTGAAAAGCGGTCGCGACCCGGAATACCTCAAGTGGATGGTGGAACAAATCGCGACGGGCGTCCGGCGGGCGCAAGCGCGGAAGCAGCCGGCGGTCATCGGTTGCGGCGAGGATCTCAGCGAGAAAAGCGAATGGGTCGTGAACATCCGCCAGAAAGGCTATAACGACCAGGCCCTGACCGTGATGCGCGTCGACGGCCTCGCCGGCGAACCCATCGCCTGTCTGGTGAATTTCGCCTGCCACCCGGAAACGCTGTGGGAAAAGAACACGGACATTTCCCCGGACTTCGTCCATCACCTGCTGCGCACCGTGGAAGAAGCCTCCGGCGCCGTCGGCATCTATATCAGCGGCGCGCTCGGGGGCATGGTAACGTCTTCCCTGCCCGACGAAACGCCGCTGGCCGAACGCCGCGTCTTCTACCGCAAGATGGGCAAGGCGCTGGGCAAGATCGCCGCCGCCACCTGGAAATCCATTTCGCCGGAAGCCGTGGAAAAGATCACGCACCGCTATCATTGCGGTTTGTTTCCCTTCGACAACAAGGTTTTGTTCTTTATGAAAAACCTGGGAATTCTAAACCGCGAAATGACCGACGACCGGATTTTCACCCGGATCGACTACTGGAAGATCGGCCCGGCCGAATTCGTCAGCCTGCCGGGCGAAGCGCTACCCGCCGTGGGTTTCAAGGTCAAACGCCTGATGCACGGCAAACCGAATTTCCTTTTCTGTCTGGGTAACGACGAATTGGGCTATCTCCTTGACGAGCAGCTTTGGTCCGACCCGAAGTACCATTACGAAAAGACGGTATCGGTCGGCCCTGCGGCGGTCGAACAATTCTATCGCCTCATCGCCGAGCTCGTGGCTGATCAATGAAGGTTGTCGGGCTGACGGGCGGCCTGGCCAGCGGGAAAAGTGTCGTCACCGCCATTTTCCGCGAACTCGGCGCCGCCACGCTGGACGCCGATCAGGTCGCGCATGACCTGCTCCATCCGGGCCGAAGCGGTCATCGGGAAGTTGTCCGTCGCTTCGGTCCGGAAATCCTGACCGCCGAAGGCGCCATCGACCGCGGCGTCCTGGGCCGGCTGGTTTTTCAAGATCCGCAAGCCCGCCGCGACCTGGAAGCGATCGTCCATCCGTTGGTCTATCAGGAAATCGCCGCCTGGATCGCGGCCGAGCAAAACAAAAACACGCCACTGGCCATCATCGAAATCCCGCTGTTGTTCGAGTCGGTTTCGCCGGTCGGTTTCCACCACACAATTTGCGTCACGGCGACGCGCCGCGCCCAGATCGACCGCGCCAAGGAACGTTCGGGATACGACGAGACGACCATCGCCGGCATTCTCGCGGCACAGATGCCGCCCGCCGAACAGGCGCGCCGGGCGGATTTCACGATCGATAACAGCGGCGATCTCGCGGCAACGCGGCGGCAGGTCGCGGCGCTTTACGAAAAATTGGTGCGGCCATCCTGAACCGGCGCCGCCGGCTTGCGACCGGCTGCAACTTTTTCCCGAATCGGCTATAACATGCGGCGGATGAACGAACGAATCGCCAGTTTTCGCCGAAATATTTTTGCGGCGGCCGCGCTCGCGCGGGATTTCCCGTGGAGCCGCGCCATGGGTGCGCAAAAAACTCCCGTCTGGCTGGTCGGCGGCGCGCCGCGCGACTGGGCGCTGGAAAAATCAGCGCCCGATTTCGACCTGGTGGCGCCGCGCGGCGAATCGCTGCCGTTGGGCGAGCGGTTGGCGGCGGAACTTGGCGGGCGCTTCGTGCTCTTGCACGAGGATTTCGGCGCTTGCCGGATCGTGCTGGCTGACGGCGGCTGGCTGGATCTGACGGATCTGCAGGGCGCGTCGATCGAGGAGGATCTGCGACGCCGCGATCTGACGATCAATGCTTTGGCCTTACCCTGGCCCGCCGCCGATTCGTTGCTCGATCCGACCGGCGGCCTGGCCGATCTGGCGGATAAAATAGCCCGCCGACCCTCGCCCGGCTGTCTGCTCGCTGATCCGGTACGCGTTTTACGGGTCTATCGTTTTGCCGCCGAGTTGGATTTGCGGATCGAAGCCCCAACCGAGGACGAAATTCATGCCGCGGTCAGCCGTTTGCCTGACATGCCCGGCGAACGGGTCTGGGAAGAACTGCGCCGGATTTTGGCCGTCGAATCCGCCGCGCCGTGGATCGAACGCCTCGCGCAAACCCGCATCCTCGACGCATTGCTGCCACCGTTGGCGGCGTCCGCCGGCTGCGCGCAACCGTCGTTCCACCACCTGGATGTCCGCGATCATTGCCTCGAAGCGGCGAAACAGAGCGACGCGCTGATCGCCGATCGGTTGTACGCGCCGGCGCTGGCCGATCCCGACAATCGCGCCCTGCTGCGGCTGGCGGCCTTGTTGCACGACGCGGGCAAACCGGCGACCGCCGCGCCGAACCACGACGGCGATCTGCGGTTTCACGGTCATACGGCGAAAAGCGCCGAGTTGGCGGCGGCCGTGGCCGACCGCTTGCGGCTTTCCAATCAACTGCGGCGGCGCCTGACGCGGTTGGTCGACGCCCACATGCGGCCGCATCAGTTGGCGGAGCTACTAGCCCAAAACCGGTTGACCCCGCGCAGCGTGCACAAATTTTTCAAGGACCTGCAGGGCGATTGGCTGCTCTGCCTCTCGCTATCCCGCGCCGATCTGCGCGCCACGGCCGGGCCGGACGCGCCGCGTGACGGCGATCGCCAGGCGCAACTGCTGGCCGAACATTTCACGCGGATCGCCGCCGAGCGGCGGTCGGCGGCCGGCGATGCGGCCCTGTTGCGCGGCGAGGACATTCTGGCGCTCGGCGTGGCGCCCGGGCCGCGGATCGGTGAAATCCTGGAGGCGATCTCGCAGGCACGCTTCGAAAATCCCCGACTGACGCGCCCCGAAGCCCTTGCTTTGGCGGCTAAACTGGCGGCCGGCGAGTCGCTCTCGTCCGGCCAAGAGGAACCGTGAGGTAAAGCATGCGATTTGACGGCAGAAAAGCGACGGAATTGCGGCCGGTTCTTTTAGCGCGGGGTATCGCCGATTTCGCGGAAGGCAGTTGCCAGGCACAGTTCGGCCGAACCATCGTCTATTGCACCGCCAGCGTCGAACAGCAAACACCGCGTTGGCGCAAAGCCGAGGAAGGCGGCTGGATCACCGGGGAATACGACATGTTGCCACGCGCCAACCGCGAACGGAAACAGCGTGGCGGCAATCGCAACGGCCGGGCCCTCGAGATCAGCCGCCTGATCGGTCGCAGCCTGCGGGCCGTCGCCGACCTGTCGCGGATGCCGGGCCTGACCATTACCCTCGACTGCGATGTCCTGCAGGGCGACGGCGGCACGCGCACCGCCGCGATCACCGGCAGTTACGTGGCGTTGGCCGACGCACTCGCCTGGTGCCGTGATCGCGGTCTGATCAAGGCCGATCCCCTGCTGGATTCCGTGGCCGCGATCAGCGTGGGTTTGGTGAACGGCCAGGCGTTGCTGGATTTGTGCTACGAGGAAGATTCGGCTGCCAGCGCGGACGCGAATTTCGTCATCACCGGCCAGGGCCGCCTGGTCGAGGTCCAGATCACCGGCGAGGAAGCCACGTTTGACGAGGCGGATATCCAACGCCTGCTGGCGCTCGCCAAAAAAGGCACCGCGGTTTTGAAGAAGTTGCAACGGCAAGCGTTGGAAATGCCGCCGTTGCGCCAGGGCGATTGATGAAAATCCTGATCGCGACCAGCAACCGGGGCAAGCTGCGCGAACTGCGCCAGATACTCGAACCGCTCGGCATCGAAACGATCGGCCTGGGCGATCTGCCCCCCATCGAATCGCCGGAGGAAACCGGGGCCACTTTCTCGGCAAACGCCCGCCTCAAGGCCCTCTATTATGCGCAGCACGCCGGAATACCGGCCATTGCCGACGATTCCGGTTTGTGCGTGGACGCCCTGAACGGCGAACCGGGCGTGCGGAGCGCGCGCTATTCCGATCCCGGCGCCACGGATCGCCGCAACAATGCCAAGCTGCTCGCGGCGCTGACGGAGCAGGCCGAACGCCGGGCCCGGTTCGTTTGCGTCAGCGTCTGCGCCAAGCCGACCGGTGAAATCGTCGAGGCGCGCGGCGAGTGCGAGGGAGAAATCCTGGCCGCGCCGCGCGGCGAAAACGGCTTCGGATACGACCCGGTTTTTTATTATGCGCCCCTTGCGGCCACCTTTGCGGAATTGCCGCCGGAAGAAAAAAACCGCGTCAGTCACCGGGGCCGGTCGCTCCGGCGGTTGGCGGAACTGCTGCCGTCGTTTCTGGCCGGCGGGAAATAAGCCACACCACCGTGCGGCGTTCGCCGTCCGGCCCCCGCGAGCGAAAATCGCCCAGGGAAACGATCGTCCGGGTCCGTTCCAGGCGCTTTTGCTCGACTGCCAAATCGCTCTGTCGACTGCTCAGAATCACCAGCGCCTTTGGAAGTATCGTCGCCTGATCGTATGGCCGGACCTGCCGTCCTAAATGATAGGAAGTCATCGCCAATTCGTCGGCCAGAACGGTCAGCGTCGGCGCTTGCCGCGCCGCGACCGCCGCGGCTCGGCGAATGTCATCACCCAGTTCCTTCACTTGCGCAATCAACAACTGGCCGCCGAGCACGCCGCCCAGCAGCATCAGCGCGATCGCCCCTTGCGTCAGGCGCCGCGCGCGGTCGGAACCATTCCGCCAGACCTGCATGCCCAGGGCGGCCGGCAATGAGATCCAAAGCGATAAAATCAACGTCAGTCGCCAGTCGAAATACCAGTGCGCCGCCAGACCGAGCCAGGAGGCGATGAATAAATAATGAAGCCAGAAAAACGATTCCGCGCCGGACGAACCCGCGTTGTGCCGCCACTCCCGGCGACCTTTCCGGACAAACGCGAGGCCGAAAACGTACAAATTGGCGGTAACCGCCAGCGGGTAGGCGGCCAGGTGTTTCAACACATTCCACCATTCCGGATGGGCGAGGTGCGAAAAATATTCGCCGAAATAGCCGGTCCGCCGCACGATCGACAGGTACCAGAAAAATACCAGCGACCAGGAGGCGAAGCCGGCGGACGCGAGCCACAGACCAAGCGACCGATTTTCGCGGCGGACGAATCGCCAGACGCACCAGATCACCGGCGGAAAAAAGACAAAACCTTCGGCGCGGGTGGCAGCGGAAAGGCCCGCGACGAAAATCAGCCAAAACAGATCGAAGTCGTGGCCGGATGACAGGAACCGCAGGAAACAGAGGAAAGTCGACGCGGCTAGAAACAGAAAGGTCGTTTCGGTCATCGCCTGCGCGCCATACAAGTAAAAAATCGGATTGGCCGCGAGCGTCGCCGTCGCATACCAGGCGGTCGAGCGGTTCAGGCCGAGCCGTTTGCCACATTGCGCCAGAACCCCGAGCGTCAAGGCGCCGGATAACGCGGCGATACACTGGCCGGCGAAAAGTTTTTCAATCCCGCAGTCGGACAACGCCTGAACCAGCAACGGAAACAGCGGCAGGCGTTGGGTGTGGATGAGCAGATTGAAATCGAGATAGGTCGCCGCGTCCGGGTTGACGAAAACAAAACCGCGCCACCGCGCCATTTGCAGTACGAAGTAAAACGCGGGTGGCAGCCACCACGGAAGAAAAAAGCGTCGCAATGAAAAGCCCTACCATTTGGCGGTGCGGTATGGCATAAAAATAGCTCATGAAGCTCGTCATTCAAATACCCTGTTTCAACGAGGCACAAACCCTGCCCGAAGTGGTGGCGGCTTTGCCGCGCACGGTTCCCGGATTCGATGCCGTGGAATACCTGGTCGTCGACGACGGCAGCGATGACGGCACGAGCGAAATCGCTCGCCGGCTGGGTGTGCATCACGTGGTCCGCTTCGCGGCCAATCGCGGGCTGGCGGCGGCGTTTCGCGCCGGGTTGGACAAGGCGCTGGAAGTCGGCGCCGACGTGATCGTCAACACCGACGGCGACAACCAATATCCCGGCGCGGCGATCCCCGAACTGGCGGCGCCGATCGTCGCCGGGCGGGCCGACGTCGTCATCGGGGTGCGCGATATCGAGGCGATCCCCTATTTTTCGGCGCAAAAAAAGAAATTGCAGCGCTACGGCTCCTGGGTCGTCCGGCGCTTCTCCGGGTTGCAGGTCGCGGACGCCACCAGCGGTTTCCGCGCGTTTTCGCGCCGCGCCGCCCTGCGGCTCAACGTCCTGTCACGCTACACCTACACCCTGGAAACCCTCATCCAGGCCGGGCGCTCGAACCTGGCCGTGGCCTCGGTGCCGATCCGCGCCAACCCGAAGACCCGTGAAAGCCGGCTGGTCCGCTCCAACCTGAATTACGTTTTTCGGAGCGCGATGACGATTTTGCGGATGTACCTCACCTACGAACCGTTGCGGGCGCTCGGTTCGTTGGCGCTGACGCTCTTCGGCCTGGGCACATTGATCGGCCTGCGGTTTCTTTACTTCTATCTGACCGTCAACGGTCGCGGCCATGTACAAAGCCTGCTCCTGGCGTCGATCCTGATCATCATCGGTTTTCAGACCGGGGTTCTGGGCATTCTAGCCGACCTGATCGCCACCAACCGCCGCCACCTCGAGGAACTGTTGATTCGATCCCGCGAAACCGGCAGGAACGACCGGCCTTGAGCAACGATCAGCCCCGCGTCCTTTTTCTGACCACCAGCTTTCCCCTGCATCGCGATCATTGGTCGGGGGTTTTCCTGTTGCGGCAGGCCATTGCGCTAACCCGGTTGAACTGCCCCGTCACCGTTCTGGCGCCGGGTGACGGAAAAGCCGCCGCTCGGGAAGAAATCGACGGCGTCGCCGTCCACCGCTTTCCCTATCCGGGCGATCGCACCCATCCGCTGGCGTATGGCGGCGGGATTCCCGCCAATTTGAAAAACGATCGTTCGCTCTGGTGGACCGTGCCGGGGTTTGCCACCGCGCTACGCCGCCATGCCATCCGCCTGTTGCCCGACATCGATATCCTGCACGCGCACTGGTCATTCGCCGGTTTGCTGGCCACGTTGCCCGGCATCGCTTCGCGGCGGCCGCTGGTCGTCAGTTTTCACGGCAGCGATCTGGCGCAACCGGCTGGGCCGCTGGCCTGGGCGGCGAAACGCGCGGCGCGACGCGCGGCCGGCGTGGTGGTCCACAGCGACGAGATGAAACGCCGCGCGCTGGCGCTCGGCTTGCCGGAAGCAAAAATCCTGGTGATTCCGCACGGCATTGCAATCGACGATTACCCACTCGTCACGCGCGCCGCCGAACCGGTCCGCATCCTGGCGGTCGGCCGTCTGAGTGAGGAAAAAGGCTTCGACGTCTTGCTCGAGGCGCTGCGCCACTTCTCCGCCACGCTCGATTGGCGGCTGATCGTCATCGGCGAAGGCCCGTTAAGAGAAAAACTGCTCCAGCAAGCGCGATCGATCGGCATCGCCGGGCGCGTCGAATTCGCCGGCCCCTTGCCGCCACAAGCGGTCCGCGAACAGATGGGCCACGCCCATTTGTTGGCGGTTCCCTCGCGCCGCGAAGGTTTCAGCGTGGTGACGCTCGAAGCCATGGCCGCCGGCCTGCCGGTGGTCGGGACCGCGGTCGGGGCATTGCCGCAACTCGTCCGGCAGGATGAAACAGGATTTCTGGTGCCGCCCGGCGATGTTGCCGCGCTGGCGGCCGCGTTGCGGCACGTGCTGACCGACCCGGCCCGCCGCGACCGCATGGGGGAACGCGCGCGGGAGATGGCGGCGCGCGATTATTCCCCGACGGCCGTCAACCGGCCGTTGGCCGAACTGTATCGCCGCCTCGGTCCGGCCAATGCTTGACGCTGGGGCAACCGCTTTTTATTCTGATTTTCATCGTAAGGAGGACGCGGAATGTATGCCCTGATCAAAACGGTCGACGATCGCGCGAAAATCCGTTACCCGATCACCCGCATTTTGCAACGCCTGGGTCGCGATCCTTCCTGCGAGATTTTTCTCGACGATGAAAACGTCAGCCGCGTCCACGCCGAATTGACGCAAACCGAGGAAGGCGTTTTCATCAACGATCTGGCGAGCACCAACGGCACCTTCGTCAACGGCAATCGCATTCACGGCCTTTTTCAACTGACGGTCGGCGACCACCTACAAATCGGGCCGCACGATTTCATGCTGGTGGCCGAGGAACCCTCGCGCCTACAGGCCACGATCGCCATGAACGACGAGGTGATCCGCCACCTGCGGCTTCCCAGCGCCGACTTCAAGCCTGAGATCGCCGGCGACGTCGAGCAAACCACCGTCGCCGCGCCCGACGCGGGCTTGAAAACCAAGATCGACGCGCTTTCCGAAGCCGAACGTTCCCTGCCCCGGCTGGTGGTGGAAAATGGCCCGAAACGCCACTGCCTGTTGCCGCTGGTGCAACCGGAACTCGAAATCGGACGCAGCCCTGAATGCCACCTGGTGCTGCCCGACAATCAGGTTTCGGCGCATCACGCGAAAATCATCAAGCGCAAGGGCGGCTATTTCATTTACGACAACCGCTCGCTCAACGGCATTTTCGTCAACAACGCCAAGGTTCGCGGCGTGCCGTTGCAAACCGGCGATCTGATCCGGCTGGGCGATACGACGATCCGTTACGAAGACCCGACCAAACCGCGCCCGGCAAAGCAGGCGCCGGCGGAAAAACCGGCGACGCAAAACATTCCCAGTACTTACGGGCCCTGGCGCTGGGTCGCGATCGGCGGCATCACCCTGCTGGCGCTAACCGTGGTTTTGTATTGGATCTGGGCCTAGCACCGGTGTTGCTTCCGGCTTGCAGGTTTCGTTCGGGTATTTTAGAAAGATCGACGAGCGAACATTCATGAGGTGACCCCGATGTCCTGGCGTCGCGCCCTGTTGATTTTACTGATCGTTTCCCTGGCTGGGGCATCGCCCGCGTTCGCAAAAAAAAAGAAGAGCGCCGGCGTCATGGTGGATTCCCTGGTCGCCACGGTCGATAACGAAACGATTTCCATCGAAGACGTGCAAGTCGAACGCGACATTCTCTCCCGCACCAACATCTGGTTCAGCCAGCCGCAACCGCCGGCGAATCCGACCGAAAAAGACGCTTTCAATGAAATGATCACTCGCTCACTGCTTTACAATCAGGCGCGGAAAATGGGCTTCACCGAGGTCCCCGACGACGAGCTGGAAACAATGCTGGAAAAATTCCGCGCCACCTTCACCAGCCGCGAGGAATATACGACCTGGCTCGAAAACTACGATCTGCGCGACGAAGACGTCAAACAAACCGCCAAAGACCTCAAAGAATTCCGTTCGATCCATCGTTGTTTTTTCCGTTGCCTGATCATCGAGAAATACCTGACGAAAAAAATCGACATCCAGGTCAAACTCGGCTTGCCCACCTACCTGGCCGATCACGAGGCGGAATTGCGGCAAAAGAACCCGCAGGCGACCGCCGAGGAACTCAAATCGTTGGCCGAAAAAGAACTCTATAATCAGAAATTGAAGGATCACATTGCCGAGCTGAAAAGCCGCTCCAACGTGGTCATTCTGCGCGATCGATATAATTGATTTCACACGTTGACACTTCACCAAGCCCGGTGCTAGCATTCTCCGACTTTGCAGCCGTTGGCTAACAATGGAGAAATCCTTTGCGTTTCAATAAGTTATGGATTCTGCCGGCCATTTTATTGCTCTGGATCGGCCTGGGCTGCGACTCGGGCGCCGGTCCCGAGGGCAATGAAGAGCCGTTTTGCGAAGACCAGATTATCGATGAGGACTTTACGGGCGGCTACCGGGCGATTTTGGGATTCGGCGAAGGCGTCATTCCCGCCCTTCGCCTTTCACTGGGCCACCCGGGTAAATTCAACGTCACCTTGGCGATGAACGGCCCGACCAGCGCCTTTGCCGAATTGTCGCAAATCGATTCGCTGGCCGCCGATTTCGACCATTGGCCCACCGAACCATCGCGGGCGGAACGCCTCCTCGCGATGCGCGATTTCCTCGCGGCGTATGGCAATCCTTATTATCAAAACGAGGACAGCAATTATTATCCGCCGGAGGTCGTCGCCGATTCCTATACCGCCGGCGAACCGCTGGTGTTGCCGCCGCTGTACAGCCCGGACAATCCCGACGGCACTTATGATTCGGTGACATTCTTCGACGATGAGTCGGGCCTGGCCGTGGATTTCTGGCTGGCGCACGACCTGAACGGCAACGGCCGGCGCGACCCGGGCGAGCCGGTGATTCGCCAATTGCACGAACCGTTCGTCGATACGAATCAGAACGGCGACCGGGACGCCGGCGAAGCCTACGACGACTTCGGCGTCGACGGCGTCGACGGCACCGGGGACTACGGTGAAGGCAACGGCCAATTCGATTGGAACCCGAACGCCGCCGCCTGGCGCGCGGCGAATCCGGCCGATCTGGCGGCGTCCGCCGCGCTCGATCTCACCGCCGGCTATCAAAACAGCGTCTACCTCGACGCGCTGGAAGAAGACCCGTGGGGGTTCAACGAGCAGATCGAACTTCTGGCCGATACGCTGGAAACCCGGTTGTCCGGCGCGGAATCGGGCGTCGATGATTTCTGCATCCGCAACCGCCTGGGGCGTTATACGGGCCTGCAAGGCGATTATCCCGTGCTGACCGAACCGCTCTGGTTCCCCGAAAAATATTTCCTGGATCTCCTGCCGGGCGGCAACCCCGCCAGTTCGATCGCCGCGTCCGACGCCTTGCAGATCGGCCGTTTTTATCAGGCCCTGCGGTTTCTGTCGCTGCGGATGCCCAACGGCACCAACGACATTCACAAGGAAGATTCGGCGATCTGGCAAATCCGCTCTTTCTATAGTGAAGTGTTGGAAAAAGAAGTGCGGTTCGGCGTCGGCTTCCCGGCCGGCTATTTCAACGAGATCAGCGCCTGGAAAAGCTATCCGGTCGTTTACGTCTTCCACGATCGCCACAGCACCCTCGCCGACTGGAGTTACCTGCTGGCCGACCAGGGCGACCTGGCGCATCGCAAACTGGCCAAGCAAGCGCTGCTGATCGTGCTCGACGGCAGCCGGGACGCGGACGGACTGGCCGGCTACAGCCATTACGTCAACCAGGCGGCCACGGAATTCGGCGGCGCCTACGGCGACGTGGTCGACGAACTGATGGAATACGTGGAAACGACCTTCCGCGTACAAGTCGCTTACCATGACCGTGACGACGACGAAGATTGAGATGGCCGCGCCGGAGCCGCCGCGCATCGATGACGTGACTGCCGCCGATCTGGACGCCGTGGCGCGGCTCGAAGCCGAATCCTTCCTCACCCCCTGGCACCTCGACAGTTTCCGCGAAGCGCTGGATCGGCCGTATTCGCTCTTCCTCGCCTTGCGGCTGAACGATCGCTTGATCGGCTATTCCCTGTCGTGGGTCGTGGCTGACGAGTTGCACATTTTGAAGTTCGCGGTCGAGGAATCGCTGCGGCGCAACGGCTTCGGCCGGCGATTGCTCGCCGAAACCCTGCGCCGCGCCCGCGCCGCCAACGCAGCGATGGCCTGGCTGGAAGTGCGGCCGAGCAACGAGGCCGCGATCGCGCTTTATTCCCGCCACGGGTTCCACAAAGCCTACACGCGGAAAAAATATTACGCGGACACCGGCGAGGACGCGCTGATATTCATGGGCGATCTGCTCGCGCTGGAGAAACCCGCATGACCCCCAAACTGCAACAGACCGTGCCGGTCGTCGCCCGGGAAATGATCAGCCCGGACTACTTCGAACTGGCCTTTGCCTTTCCGGAGTTGGCGCGGCTCGCCCAGCCGGGCCACTTCGTCACCCTGACGCCGATCCAAACCGGTCCACCTCTGCTGCGCCGGCCGTTTTCCATTCAACGCGTTTCGCCCGACGGCGAAGTCCGGTTGCTGATCAAGATCGTCGGCGCCGGAACGCGAGCGCTGGCCGAATTGCGGCCCGGACAAACGGTGGATGTCCTCGGGCCACTTGGCGCCGGCGTGTTTCAGGTTTCTCCCCCAACGACACAGCCGATTTTCGTCGCCGGCGGCGTCGGTATCGCGCCGTTTCTGTTCCTGGCCGATCGCCTGCACGACCGGCCGGACCTTCACTCCACCTTGATTTTCGGCGGTCGCGGCGCGGCCGATCTGGTGACGCGCGACCGCTTCGAGGCGCTGGGTCTGGACTGCCGTTATACGACCGAGGATGGTTCGCTCGGCCACCGGGGGCTGGTCACGGACGAACTGCGGGCCCGGCTCGCCGATTCGCCGGCCGAGGCCACCGAGGTATTCGCCTGCGGGCCGCTGCCAATGCTGCGGGCGGTCGCGCTGCTTTGCCGCGAGGCCGCGGTGCGGTGCCAGGTGAGCCTGGAAAGCCAGATGGCCTGCGGCTTGGGTTCGTGCCGCGGTTGCGTCGTCCCGACGATCGGCGATCCGACCGGCCACGGCATTCCTTATCAGCGGGTTTGCTACGAGGGGCCGGTTTTCGCCGCCAACCAAATTGTCTGGGAAGAACTGACATGAAGCCGTTGGACTTGCGCGTCGATCTGGGCCGTGGCCTGATTCTGAAAAACCCGGTGATGGGGGCGTCCGGCACCTACGGCTACGGGGTGGAATACGAGGATCTGGTCGACTTGTCCGCCATGGGCGCCCTGGTCCTCAAGGGGCTCTCGCCGTTGCCGCGCCGGGGCAACAAACCGCCCCGCCTGGTCGAAACCGCGGCCGGCCTGCTCAATTCGATCGGCCTGGAAAACATCGGCGTAGTGGCGTTCATGGCGGAAAAATATCCGCGCCTGGCCGAATTGGGCGTGACCCTGGTCGCCAACGTCTACGGGGAGACCGAGGACGACTACCTGCGGGTGATCGAACGCCTCTCGCAACCGGACGCCGAGTTCGTCCGCGGCCTGGAGCTCAACGTGAGTTGCCCGAACGTCAAAGCGGGCGGCGTGACCTTCGGCGCGTATCCCGAAATTCTCGGCCGACTGGTCGAGCGCGTACGCGCGGCCACCAGCAAACACGTCATGGTCAAATTGACTCCCAACGTCACCGACATCGTCGCCCTCGCCAAGGTGGCGGCGACGGCCGGCGCCGATTCGCTCTCGGCGATCAATACGCTGCTGGGCATCGCGGTCGATCTGAAAACCCGGCGGCCGAAGCTGGGCAACATCACCGGCGGCCTGAGCGGCCCGGCCATCAAGCCGGTCGCGCTGCGCATGGCCTGGCAAGTGGCGCGCGCGGTGAATGTCCCCGTCGTCGGCATCGGCGGCATTCTGACGGGCGAGGACGCCCTGGAATTTCTGTGCGTCGGCTGCCGCGCGGTGCAAACCGGCACCGTCAATTTCATCGATCCGCGCGCGCCGCTGCGCGTGGCCGGCGAAATCGAAGTCTGGCTGGAGCGCGAAGGATTGACGAGCCCGGCGCAGATCGTCGGCACGTTCGCCGACCGCCGCTGATCATTCCGGCCGAAATTCGCAGATCCCGCACCGGGCCGCCACCCAATTCATCAGCACCGTGACGCTTGCCTCGATGCCGAGATCGTGGGTGTCGATTTCCAGGTGGGCGGTCTCCAGAAAGTGCGCGTCGCGCTCGGCGATCAGCCGGCGCATCTCCGCCGGCAACAACCCCGGATTTTCCGGTTGCAGCCGCGCGGCGAGGATTTCCGGCGGCGCCTGCAGATAAACGACTTCGCCGATCCGGCGCAGTTCCTCCCGAACGTCCGGGGCCAGGATCAGGCTGCCGCCGACATCGAACAATACCCCCGGCGCATTGGTCATTCGTTCCCGGAGATCGGCGAGGCAGGCGGCGAACGCCTCCTTTTCCAGCCGCAGATAGGTATCGAGTCCGTCCGCGGCGATGATCAACGCCGGGCGGCGACCGTCAATTTTTTCCACCCATTCGTCGGTCGCCATGCGCGGCCAACCGGTTAATTCGGCCAGCCGCTTGCTGATCGTCGTCTTGCCGGCACCGCGCGGACCGATGAGCGAAAAAATCATGGCTTCTCCTCCCGTTCGTCGCGGCCCGGCCGGATGATCATTGCATCAGAATTTCCAGCAGTCGTTCCGTCAGTTGCTGCGGACCGCGAACCCCGGTGACGGTCTGGAAGTCGTTGACCAGCGAGGCAAAGGCGTAAATTTCACCGCGTGCGTCGTAACAATAGCCGGCCAGCGTGACCGCGCCGTTGACGAAGCCGGTCTTGGCGCGCACCCGGCCGTAGAGGCTGCTTTTCTTGAAGCGCCGGCGCAGCGTGCCGTCCACGCCGCCGATCGGCTGGGCGTCCAGATATTCCGGAAAGGCCCGCGGATTGCGCCCCATCCATTCCAACACCGCGACCATGCTGGCGGCGCTCTGCCGATTGTCCTTCGACAAACCGGAACCGTCGAAAATCACCTCGCCTTCGCGATAGAGATTTTCCTGCCGCAGCCAATTGGTCACCGCGGCCGCGCCGTTTTCACGGCTGCCGGGCTGTCCGGAGGTCACCGCGCCGATCGTCCGGGCGATTTGCTCGGCGGTAAAATTGTTCGAGAAGCGATACAGCCGCCGGATGATGATCGGCAACTCGGCGCTCTCGTGCTCGTGGATCAGGACGGCGCCTTTCGGCGCGTTTCCCGGGCGGCTTTGTCCGGCGATCGTGATCCCCTGGGTTTTCATCATTTCCCGGATGGTTCCCAGGGCGAAGGTCAGCGGGTCGCGCACCGCCTGATACGTCGGGTCCGGATGCGCCTCGATGCCCAATTGGCCGCTGATCTGCACCGCGTTGTCGGTCATGGTCATGACCGTCTTGTTGCCGCGCCCCGCCACGGTGTTGATGGCGCCTTGGATCGTCAGGCCGGCCGGATGCGGATTGAGCGAAACGAACGCCGGCGCGCCTTCGGTCGGCCCGGGGCGGACCCAGAATTCGATTGTATTGTAATTGACCGACAAAGCGCCCAACGGAGCCCGATAAGCCTGGAACGATTTTGGCCCCCATTCGGGATAATACCGCTCCTCGTCATGAAAACTGTCGTCGCCGACCAGATCGCCGGTCACCTGCCGCACGCCCGACAGCCAAAGGGCGCGAACCATTTTCCACACTTGCTCGGTGGTCAGGTCCGGGTCGCCGCCACCGACGACGTACAAGTTGCCCTGAATGACTCCCTGTGCCGTCGGCCGGCGATCGGCCAGCAGGCGCGTTTTGAAATGATAATTCGTCCCGAGAATCGCATAGGCCGCCGCGCCCGTGATGAGCTTGTTGGTGCTGGCCGGAATGCAAAAGGTATCCGGCTCATGCTCGAAAAGCAGCGCCCCGTCGCGCACGCGCTTCACCTGCACGGATACCGTGGCCTTCTGAAAAATGGGATCGGTAAAGATTTTATCCAATTGCTGGCGCTGCGTCGGCGTCAAGGCCGGACCGGCGGCCACAGGAGCGGCGACCGGCGTCGCGGGCTGCGCGGCGGCGACCAGCGCAAGAATGGAAATCAGTCCCCCAACAATCCAACACGCCAGAAACAGGCTTTTGCGACTGCTCATCGGTTCGCTGTCCCTTTCCATTTTGGCCCAAATCCTAACGGCCCGCCGCGCCGGATGCAACCATTTCCTGCGGATTTTCCCGCCTCTTGCATTGGCTTTTTCGCTGTGTAGAATACGGCCCACGTTGGCGAGGGTTATTACCCGGAGGAAAACATGGCCACGATTTATACCGCGACCAATATTCGTGTCGGTCACATCATCGAGTTCGAGAACGAACCCTACAAGGTGCTGGCCGCGACGCACATCACTCCCGGCAAGGGCAATGCCGTCATGCAGGTCAAGATGCGCGGCATCAAATCCGGCGTTCAACGCGAGCAGCGTTACCGCTCGGTGGAAAACGTGAAGCGCATCACGCTGGACATGGTGAAAATGGAGTTCCTGTACGAGGACGGCGAAATGGCTCACTTCATGAACGCCGAAACCTTCGAACAGGTCTCCTACGGCATCGGCCTGATCGAAAACGAGCTGCACTTCATGCTGCCCAATTCGCACGTGCAGATGCTGTTTTACGGAACCGATCTGGTCGGCATCGAACTGCCGAAAATCGTCGAGCTGAAGGTGATCGAAACGGCCCCTTACATCAAGGGCGCGACGGTGACCAACCAGAGCAAACCCGCCAAGCTGGAGACCGGGCTGGAAGTCGGCGTACCGGGTTTCATCGAGGTCGGCGAAGTGGTTCGCGTGGATACGGAAACCGGCGAATATATCGAGCGCGCGCGCTAGACGAGTCGCTCAGTCGGCGTAACCGTCCGGGTTGCGGCGGTGCCACTCCCAGGCGGTGGCGATCATCTCTTCCAACGACGGAAAGCGGGGCTCCCAACCGAGTTCCCGCTTTATTTTTTTATTGTCGCCGATCAACCGGGGCGGATCGCCCGGCCGCCGCGCCGCCAGGTATTCCGGAATCGGGTGGCCGGTCACCCGCCGGGCGCCGTCGATGACCTCCCGGACGCTGTAGCCGCTGCCGTTGCCCAGGTTGAAGTGCGACGCCTCGTTCCGCTTCTTTTCCATCGCCAGAATGTGTGCCTGCGCCAAATCCGCGATGTGGATGTAATCGCGGATGCAGGTGCCGTCGGGCGTCGGATAATCGTTGCCGAAAACGGCGATTTTATCCCGCTGGCCCAGCGCCACCTGTAAAACGAGCGGAATCAGGTGCGACTCGGGCCGATGATCCTCGCCCAGACCGTAGGCCGCCCCGGCGGCGTTGAAATACCGCAAAATGCTGTAATTCAAGCCGTGAATCTGGTGATACCAGTGCAGCATCCGTTCGAAGGCCAGCTTGGTTTCGCCGTAGGGATTCGCCGGGTGCTGCGGCACCTGTTCGTGGATCGGAATGGTTTCGGGATCGCCGAAGGTGGCGCAGGTGCTGGAAAAAATGATGAAGTTCACGTCCGCCTGCCGCATAGCGTCGAGAATGCGCTTGCCGACGACGACGTTGTTCTCGTAATAGATTTCCGGAAAGGTCATGCTTTCCGGCACCTGGCTGTGGGCCGCGAAATGCATCACGGCGTCGACGCGGTATTTTTTAAACGTCCGGACCAGGGTATCGGTATCGCCCAGTTCCGCCTGGACGAAGACGGCTTTCGGCGGCACGGCCAGCCGGTGCCCGCGGCTCAGGTCGTCGTAGACGACCACCTCATAACCGGAGGCCAACAATTGGGCCGCCGTCACGCTGCCGATGTACCCGGCTCCGCCCGCGATCAGAATGCTCATTGTCTATCCTTTATTCAGCACTTTCATGAAGTAGTCGATGGTGAGTTTCAGCCCTTCTTCGAGCGAGACTTTTGGTTCCCAGCCCAGAATGCGCTTGGCCTTGGAGATGTCGGGCTGACGGACTTTCGGATCGTCGACCGGCAGATCCTTGAATTCAATCGGGCAATGCGTGCCGGTCAGTTTCTGGATGCATTCGGCGAACTGCAGGATCGTCATCTCACGCGGGTTGCCGAGGTTGGTCGGTTCCGTTTCGTCGCTCATCAGCAGGCGATAGATCCCCTCGACCAGGTCGCTGACGTAGCAGAAGCTGCGGGTCTGCTGGCCGTCGCCGAAGACGGTGAGCGGCTCGCCGCGCAGCGCCTGACTGATGAAGGCCGGCACTACGCGGCCGTCGTTGAGCCGCATCCGCGGGCCGAAGGTGTTGAAGATGCGCACGATCCGCGTTTCCACGCCGTGCGTCCGCTGATAGGCCATGACCAGGGCCTCGGCGAAACGTTTGGATTCGTCGTAGACGCCGCGCGGGCCGATCGGATTGACGTTGCCCCAGTAACTTTCCGTTTGCGGATGGATCAACGGATCGCCGTAGACCTCCGAGGTGGAAGCGAGCAGCAGGCGCGCCTTCTTTTCCTTGGCCAAGCCCAGCACCTTGTGCGTGCCCAGCGCGTTGACTTTCAGGGTCTGGATGGGCAGTTCCAGGTAATCGATGGGGCTGGCCGGGCTCGCGAAATGCAGGATGTAATCCAGCGGCCCGTCGACGTAGATGTAATTGGTGACGTCGTGCTTGATGAAATGAAAATTGTCGGCGGTGATCGCGGCGATGTTGGCGATGTTTCCCGTCAGCAGGTTGTCCATCGCGATGACATCGAAACCCTTACGCACGTAGAATTCGCATAGATGCGAGCCGATGAAACCGGCGGCGCCGGTGATCAGAATGCGCGGCATGCTGTTTCCTCTCGGTTATTTATTTTACGGCGTCCCGCCCGATGGAATAATAGGCGAAGCCCATTTCCCGCAGGATCGCCGGAGTGTACAGATTGCGCCCGTCGAAGATCACCGGCTGCCGCAGGAGCGCCTTGATGCGTTCCAGGTTGGGCCGGCGGAATTCGTTCCATTCCGTCACGACGAGCAGGGCATCGGCGCCGTCCACGGCCTCGTAATTGTTCTGGCACAGCGTCAGGCCGCCGCTGTCGATCATATCTTTGAGGTTGTAGGGCTTGGCGGCCTCTTTCAGCGCGGCCGGATCGTACGCCCGGACCTTGGCGCCGGCGCCGATCAACGCGCGAATGAGGTACTTGGCCGGCGCCTCGCGCATGTCGTCGGTCTGCGGCTTGAAGGACAGGCCCCAGATCGCGAACAGCTTTCCCTTCAGATCGGGGCCGTAGTGCTTCTTGACCTTCTCGAACAGGATCAACTTCTGCCGTTCGTTGACCTCGTCGACCGACTTCAGGATCTGCAGGTGTTGCTTGAAATCCGCCGCCGTGCGCAGCAAAGCCCGGACGTCCTTCGGGAAGCAGGAGCCGCCGTACCCGACGCCGGGGAAGAGGAACTGCGAGCCGATGCGCTTGTCGCTGCCCACGCCGCGCCGCACCATCATCGCGTCGGCGCCGACCTCATCGCACAGGTTGGCGATCTCGTTCATGAAGCTGATTTTCGTGGCCAGCATCGCGTTGGCGGTGTACTTGGTCATTTCCGCGCTGCGTACGTCCATGAAGATGATCGGATTGCCGGTGCGGACGAACGGCGCGTAAAGCTCGCCCATCGTTTCCATCACCTTCTGGTTGCCGGTGCCGATCACCACGCGGTCGGGATACAGAAAGTCGTTGATCGCCGCGCCTTCTTTCATGAACTCGGGATTGGAAACGACTTCGAAGTCCAGCGTGGTTTCCTGGCGCACCGCCTCGCGCACCCGGTCGGCGGTGCCGACGGGGACCGTCGATTTGTCGACGATGATTTTAAAGCCGTTCATCGCCTGACCGATGGCATGGGCGACGGCCAGCACGTGGGTGAGATCGGCGGCGCCGTCCTCATCCTGGGGCGTGCCGACGGCGATGAAGATGATGTCGCTTTTCACCACGCCCGCCGCGAGATCCGTGGTGAAGCTCAAGCGCCCTTCCTTCACGTTGCGCTCGACCAAGACATCCAGTTCGGGCTCGTAAATGGGAATTTCACCGCGCTTCAGGCAGGCGATTTTTTCCTCGACCTTGTCCACGCAAATGACGTCGTTTCCGGTTTCGGCGAAGCAGGTGCCGGCCACCAGGCCGACGTAGCCGGTGCCGATGACGCAAATGTTCATGTTCCACTCCCTTAGCGCTGTTTAGTATGCATTCTTTCGGGCGGACCTGGAAAAGACGGTCATCCAGATGATGCGCAAGTCCAGCCAGAAACTCCAGTTTTCCACGTAATAGAGATCGGATTCAATCCGGCGGCGCAAATCCGTATTGCCGCGCCACCCGTTGACCTGGGCCCAGCCGGTCAGGCCGGCTTTGACCATATGGCGCAGCATATACTTCGGAATCCGGCCGCGAAACTCCTCGATGAACACCGGTCGCTCGGGCCGCGGCCCGACGACGCTCATCTCGCCCTGCAACACGTTGAAGAACTGCGGCAACTCGTCCAGGTTGGTGCGCCGCAAAAACGTGCCGACGCGGGTGCGGCGCGGATCATTCTCGGTCGCCCACACGGCGCCGGTCTGCTGCTCGGCGTCGACGCGCATCGACCGGAATTTCCAGATGCCGAAAACCTTGCCGTCCAGTCCCATGCGCTCCTGCCGATAAAAAACCGGCCCCGGGCTGGACAGCTTGATCGCCAGCGCGATCAGCAGAAACACCGGACTGCCGAGCACCAGCACCGCCGCCGAGAAGACGACGTCGAACGCGCGCTTGGCCACCATCCCCCAGCCGGAAATGGGAATCTGCTTCAGGCTGACGATCGGCAGGCCCTCGAAATCCTCGACGCCCGAACGCAAAACCACGTAATTCAGCAGGTCGACGACGACGTTGACGTCGGTCATCTCTTCTTCGAGGTTGTTGAGCACCACCGCGAGGCGATCGTGCGCGGCCATCGGCAACGCGACGTAAACGCGCTGAATCCGCTGTTCCTGAACGGCCGACTGGACGTTTTCCACGGCCGCCAGAACGGGCAGACCGTCGATCTCGGAGGCGATTTCCCCCGGCTCGTCGGTCAGAAAACCGATGACCTTCTGCCCCAGCTCCGGATGCGCGTGCAACCGCGCGACCAGCGACTTCGCCAGCGGGCCGGTTCCCACCACCAGACAACGGCTGATGCCTTCGCCCTTCGCGAAACGCCGTCGCTGCCAGCGGTCCAGGTAAACGCGCACGCCGATCAGTCCCGAGGTGGACAATAGAAGAAAGATCGCCAACACCAGCCGGCTGGGTTTGTACTCGCTGATGAAGAACGTCACCACCACGAAGGCGATGAAAGCCAGCAGGTGCCCTTGCAGTCCGAGCAGAATTTCGCGGGTCAGACCGCTGGCCACGCGGATCCGCCCCGGCCAACGCTGCACCACCGCCCAGATGAAGAGCGCCAGCACCGCCAGCCAGGCATAGCGGCTGAACGGCGGCACGTGCTGGATGCGCAACGGCAGGAGGTGAAAACGGATCGGGTAAGCGATGAGCCAGGAGCCGACGACGACCGATACGTCGGCCACCAGTTGAACGCTGCCCATGAATTTCGATCGTTCGCCGATCAAGCCGTTTCCCCCGCTGCCTCGCGATAGACCGCCAGTGTCTGTTTAGCGAATTGCGTGCGATCATACAACCGGGCACGGATCTCCCCTTCCCGACCAAGCCGCGCGCGCAATGCGTCGTCGCCGGCCAGTTCCGCCAACCGTTCGGCCCAGACCGCCGGCTCGCCGGCCGGCGCGTACAAAGCCGCCGGTCCGGCTACCTCGAAAAGCGCCGGATCTGCGGAGGCCAGCACGGGCGTGCCGCAAGCCATCGCTTCCGCCGCCGGCAGGCCGAACCCCTCGCAAAGGCTGGGAAAAACCAGAGCTAAAGCCGCGCGGTACAAAGCCGGCAGATCGTCCGCCGCGACATATCCGGTGAAAATCACGCGCTCGCCGAGACCGAGTTGGCGGTAGAGCAGCCGGATTTCCTCGGCGCCCAAGCCGTCCGACCCGGTCAGAACCAACCGGGCATCGCCCGGCCGCCGGCGGCAAAACAAAGCGAACGCGCGCAACAAGGCGGTGAGATTTTTTCGTCGCTCCAGGGTGCCGACATGCAGAAAATAGCGCTCCGGCAAGCCGAGTCGCGCCCGGACCGCCCCATCGGCCGTCGGATCGGCGACCGGCGAATATCGCGGATTGATGCCGTTCGGGATCACCCGGATTTTCTCGGCGGGGACGGCAAAGCGTTCCTGCAGATCGCGCCGTGTGCGCTCGCTGATGGCGATCAGGCGCCGCGCGTGGCGCAGTACAGCCGGCAACAACCGCTGAATGAGATTGTTGCGCCAATGGTGAGCCCACGGCAGGGCGAAGCTCGACAAGTCGTGGATCGTCAGGACCGTCGGACAGGGGCTGCGTAACGGAGCGAGAAAATTGGCGCCGTGAAAAACGTCAACCCGCTCCTGCCGGAGCAACAGCGGGCAAACGGTTTGCAACCAGACATTGCCGACCGGAAAATACGGGTCGCTGACGGTGATGAACTCCGGCAGGGGTTGGTCCAAAACAACAGCCCGGTGCGAAACCAGGCGAAAGCGGTCGCCCGCGCCGACCTCGGCCAGCCCGGCGACGAGATTCCGCGTGTACACGCCCACACCGCTGGGACGTTCGGTCGCCGCGCGCGCATCGATGGCCACTATCATTCCTCGACCTGCCGGTGAAATCTCCACCACGCCGCGATCAAGCCAAGAATCAGCAGACCGCAGCCGCCGACCATCGCCGCCGAGGGCGAAACGAAGTATAGAAGCCCCAATAACAAACCGAAAATCGCGGCATAGTTTAGCGGAACTAGCAGTTTTTGCAACGAAATTCGCGGCAGATGAGGCCGCAGCTCCCGCACCGCCAGAAACGTCAGCAACCCCTCGGTGACGAGCGTCGATCCGGCCGCTCCCAGGCGCTCCCAAAGCGGAATTGCCAGGCAATTCAAAAGGATATTGGCCAGGGCGCACAGCGCGGTGATTTTCATGAAAGATTTTTGGCGGCGATGCGCGACCAGCAAGGTCGTCAGCAAATAATTCGGGTAGATCGACAGCAACGCCGGCAACAACAAGATCAGGGTCGAGGATCCCTGCCGGTAGGCTGCGCCGAAAAGCAGTTCGAGAACGTCTCCGGCGAAAAAGGAACCGAACACCACCCCAAGCGCGGCTGTGCCGATCAACCATTGGAAATGGGGCGTCAGGTCACCGGAAACCGGCTTTGTTTCGGCTTCGCGCGCCAATCGCGGAAAATAGGCGGCCAGAAAAGCCGCCGGCAGGATCATCGCCGCTTCGATCAACCGGTAGGCCGCGCTGTAAAGCCCCACTTCCGCCGCGCCGGCCAGTCTTTCCAGCAGCAGGGCGTCGACGCGGAAGTAGACGACCGTAAACAGCCCGATCAACGCAAAGGGCCATGACGATCGCCAAAGCTCGCCCGGCGTCGGATGGGGATCGACCCTCTCGGGTTCCGTGAAAAGCGCCAAACGAAACGCGACATACGCTCCGCAGCCCTGCCCGGCGAGAAACGCCAGGCCCAGGCCCACCAACCCGGCGCCTGCCCAAAGGCCAAGCAAGCCGAGAATAACGTAAGCCAAGTTGGCCGCCAGCGAAACGAGCGCGTCCTCGCGCAATCGTTCCCGCGATTTGAAAACCGCCTGCCGCAGATTGACGACGACCGAAATCGCGATGCCGGCCAGGATCAGCACGGTCAACCAAAACGCCGCCGGTGGAAGCGCGAAAAAGCAAAGAACCGTCAGCCCGATCGCCAGGCCACCGAGGGCGGTCGCGCCGAGCAACCGGCGGCTCGACGAGTACGCGCGGCGGCCCGCGTCGGCCGCGGTCGTCGCCTCCCTCCACAAGGCGGTGCCCAAACCGGCGTCGATCAACGGGAAAAGGATGTAGCCGAACGCCAACGCAAACGAAAAGTAGCCGAAGTCCGCCAACGATAACCGTCGCGCCGCCGCAAACAGAAGCACAAAAACCAGCAGCTTGCCGCCGAGGATCGCCAGGATTTTCCAGAGCGTATTAGTCCAGACGCGGTTCATGAGCCCATCCGTCCTCGACCGCCAGTGCCAGGACCAGACCGATCAGCAACATATTGGCATAGGAATCGAAAAGCATCGCGTCGTAAAGGTTCACCGCCGCGATAGCCGCCAGCATTCCCAGCACGACCGCGCGCAAAATCGGATCCCCACCGCTCCGGTCGCGCCGCATTTCGCGGACGCAACCGAAGAGGAAAAAAACCAGGGCGACCAGGCCGACAATCCCCTGCCCGCACAACATCGTCAGCGGCAGATTGTGCGCCTGATACAGCCCCTGGCCGACGAACAAATCGTACGTCGTCCTCGGCAAGGCCGGATAGAACCGGTACCGAAAGCGGTCGACGCCGATGCCCAGCCACGGCGACTCGCGCCACAAACGAATCGCGGCCCGCCAGAGCAGCAAGCGGGTCGAGAAAGTATCCGCATCGGCCGTGTCATTCATCATGCCGGGAAATGGCACGACCCCGTCGGCGCACACGGGAAGCGTCTCGGGCACGGTTCGCTCGCCACGAACCAGGAAGGCGGCGGCCACCAACAGTCCGACGAACACGACGATCAACAATCCCAGGCGCATCCGCCGCTGGCTCCATCGCCGTCGTTGCGCGGCCAGATAAACGATGCCGGCGAACAAGCCGACCGCCAGCGCCAGCCAGGTGCCGCGACTGTATGTGAACCACAGCGCGGTCAGAAAAAGCGTCAGACAAAAGAGTGCGAATCGGCGGGCGTATCGTTCTTTCGTCAGCCGACCGTAAAGAATCGCCGCGCCAGCGGCAATCAGCAAGAAATACGCGAAGGAGTTGCAGTAATTGAACAGCGAAGACGCGCGTACCACCAGGCGGCCGGCGTGGTTGAAGACGCCCGTGGTCAGCGCCAGGGGCAGCGACGGATCGGCCACCGCGAATTTATTAGGCACGAACAGCGCGATGAACGGCATCACCGTGACCGGGAAAAAATGCTGCGCGATGCCGATCAGGGCGAGGATCACGCCTACGGCCAGAATCGCGCGGCAGATCGTCAACACCCGGTCGCGCTGTTCGGCCACGCACCGCAGAAACAGATAAAGTACGATGCCGATGGCGAATCGCGCGGTGAATTTCAGGGCCTCGCCCCGCCCGTCGGCCACCGCGAGCGTGGTCAGCAACATCGATCCGGCGATCGCCAGCAATCCCCACAGGAGCCAGTCGCGTCGGCGGAAAGTCGGGCGGAAAGTCGGGAAGGCCGAAACGAAGAACAGCGCCAGCAGCAATTCCGTGGTGGTCAGACGGGTCGGGCCGAGTGAGCCGAGGCCGACTTCCACGAACCCGAAGGAATACAGCAAAGCCAGGGAAAGCGACAACAGGCCAAGGCGGGCGGGTCCGGCCGGCACGCGCGTCAACGCCCCTGGTAAGCGGCGTAAACCGTTTCCACATGTTCCTTGATGCGTTGCCGGAAAACCGCCCGGTCGAAACCGAGCGCGTGCCGGCGCGTGGCCTCGGGATCGAAACGATCGCTGTTTTTTTCGTAAAGCTGAATCGCCGCCGCCAGAGCATCGACCGTCTGTTCGGCGAAGAACACGCCGGTCGGTTGCAGCGCCTCCAGCCCGACGACCGTTTCCAGCGCCCCGCCCTTGGCGAAGGCGATCACCGGGCGCCCGGACGCCTGCGCTTCCAGCGGCGTGATGCCGAAATCCTCCTCGCCGGGAAAGAGAAACGCCCGGCAACCGCGGAAGAGTTCGTCGATCGACCGATCGTCCTGCCAGCCGAGAAATTCGACGGTCGGCCCGCCCAACTTGCTCAAGCGATCGGCGTCCTGTCCTGAGCCGACCACCTTCAACTTCCGGCCCAGTTTCGCGCAGGCCAGCACGGCCAGGTCCAGCCGCTTATACGGCGCCAACGCCGAAAGGCAGAGGTAATAATCCGCGGGCTGGCCGATGGAAAAGCGAGCCGTGTCGACCGGCGGGTGAATGACCGTGGCCTCGCGCTGATAATATTTGCGAATGCGCCGGGCGACGTGCCGGCTGTTGGCGAGGAAGTCGTCCACCCGCGCGGCGGAGGTCACGTCCCACATTCGCAGGTAATTGGCAAAGAAGGAAATCAGGAGCCGCTTGAAACGACCGACGCGGTGCGGCCCGAAGTAATCGTCGAACAGATCCCAGACATAGCGCATCGGCGTGTGCAGGTAGCTGACGTGACAAGTCGCGGGTGGCGTGATCACACCCTTCGCTACGCAATGGCTGGTGGACAGCACGAGGTCGTAGCCGCGCAAGTCGAATTGCTCGATCGCCGTGGGCATCAGCGGCAGATAATTGCGGTACCAAGCGGCGGCGCGCGGCAGCTCTTGAATGAAACTGGTGATGATGCGCCGATTTTCGATGATCGGCGTCAGTTTTCCCGGCACGTGCAGCAAGGTGTAAAGATCGGCTTCGGGCCAGACCTCGCACATCGCTTCCAGAACTTTTTCGCCGCCGCGCATCCCGGTCAGCCAATCGTGGACCAGCGCGATTTTCATTGCCTCTCCATTTCCGGATTGTCGGTGGTTGCGGATTCGTTCCGCGCCTCTTTTTCCTGCCAGGTCTGCGCGACCAAAGCGGCGATCTGCTCGGTCCGCGTCCGCCACGAGTGTAGTCGCGCCTCGGCCAGCCGTTCGGCGGCATGATCGTCCGCGTCGGCCAGCGCGGCGCGCACCCCGGCGACGAACGAATCGGCGTCCGTCGCCAGGCGGCAGAGTTGCGGCCGGTCGCGGTAGGTCGCAAACGCCGGCAGATCCGTGGCGACAATCGGCTTGGCCGCCGCCATGTACTCGTAAAATTTCATCGGAAAGCTGCGCCGGGTGCTTTCGTTGTCGTGTAACGGCAACAGGCAGATGTCGAGCGCCGCCAACAGCTCGGGCAGCCGTTCGTAGGGCATCCGCCCGAGCAAATGCACGTTCGGCAAGGCCTGCAGCGCACTGACGTCGGTATGCGGGTCGCCCCAACCGACGGGGCCGATGAGCACGACACTCGCGGCGGGCATCGCCTTGGCCAGCGCGGCGATCCACTCCAGATTGGTTTTGTAACCGGAGATGTTGCCCTGATAACCGAGCAGCGGCCGCGGCAGCGCGGCCAATTCGAGCGGCAACGGCCGATCCGGGCGCGGTGCGAAATGCTCCGCGTCGGCGACGTTGCCGAAAAACGCCGCCTGCCGGGCGCGTGATTTGCGTTCCTCGTAAAGCAGCGGATTGGTGACGATCGTCAAATCCGCCAGCCGCAACAATTGGTCTTCCATTTCGCGCAAGCGCGCCGCCGGCACGCCGGGATTGGCGGCGTAATCGTCGACGCAGTGATAAATCACCAGCGATTCGTCGAGGCTGCCGATCAATTGCACCCCCAGCGGCAGAAAAGTCCACAGCAAAGGCTGTTTGAACCCCAGATCGGTCAGGTGTCGCCGTAGCGTGCGCTTGAGATTCCACTGATTGAAGCGCCGGATCGAGGCGTGATCGTGTAGCGGCAGGCTGACCGGCGAAAAAACCCACAGGTTCGGTTCCGCCTGCCGTAACCCGGAAAACCACTCGCCGACCCGCCTGGTGATTTTGTGCCAATCGCCGCGCGAGGCGCCCGGCGCGCGCAAGCCGAGGTTGTTGACGTACAAAACGCGATTCTGTGCCGCCAGCCGGTGCATCAGGTGCTGCGAATTCACCCACATCGCATCCCAACTGGAACTGGCCAGGCAAACGATATCGGCGCCCGTCAAATTCACACACACTCCCGGTAGACCATGATATTAAACGGCCGCCGGCCGGGCCGCAACGCAACCGCTCAGGACAAATCGATTCGGGACAATTCCTCGCTCAAGTGGCGGGCGAACTCGTCCCACGTTTGCCGCTCCGCATTCGCCTTGGCGGCGCGGCCCATTTCCGCCCGGCGCGCCGGATCGCCCAACAGGGTGATGACCTTCGCCGCGATGTCCCGCGGATCCTCCGGATCGCACAGCAGGCCGGTCACCCCGTCCTGAACGGCGTCGGCCACCCCGCCGCTGCGTCCGCCGACCGCCGGCACGCCGAAGCGGGCCGCCTCCAGGTAGACGATGCCAAAGGCCTCGACGTCCGGGCCGATTCGCCGGCTGGGCATGGCGAAGAGGTCCGCCCGGGCCAGCAGCGCGCTTACCTCGGCGTCGCTTCGCCGGCCCAGCAAGCGGACGCAATCCGCCAATCGCCAATCGGCGATCGCTTGCGTCAGCCGTTCCCGTTCCGGGCCGTCGCCGACGATCAGCCAGAGCACGTGCGGAATTTTTTCGCGGATGAGCGGCATCGCATGCGCCAGCAGGTCGTGACCCTTGCGACGCTCCAGCCGGCCCACCGTCAAAACGACGGCCCGACCGGCCAGCGGCAGCTCGTCGACAGCCGTCGCGGGCGCCGCCGAGAAATCCAGGTTTCCCGAGTCGGAACCCAGGCGATTGACGATGATTTTTTCTGGCGGCACGAAGCGGGCGACTTCATCCCGCATGAACCGGCTGTGCACGACGACCCTCACCGCTAGGCGCCAGACGAGGCGCAACGCTGCCCGTTGCAACCCGCCGCTCTCCAGCGCCCGCAGCGTTTCGGTGCCGTGGCACCACACCACGAAGGGGCAACCCGTCAGCAACCGCGCCACGACCATCGGTAGCCCGTTGGGAAAGGCATAGCCGCAAAGCACCAGGTCGGTTTTCTGACGGCGAATGGCGTCGCCCAGGTGAATTCCGCCGACGAAAAAGCGCAGCAAATACGAAATCGCGCCGAGAATCCGGCTCATAACAGGATTGGCGTGGCGCCACTCGAACCGCCGCATTCGGATGGTGGTATAGGGGCGTCCTTGATCGTATTCGCGAAAACCCGGACAGCGGCGGGCGATGACCAGCGCGTCTTTCCCGTAGTGGTCGGCAACCTTGCCCAGCAGGCGCTGCACGCCGCCGAACTCGGGAGGAAAGTCGCGCGTGAAGACGATGACCTTCACTCGATGCCCTCTTGCTTTTCCTTGCGGATCGTTTCGAGGATGCCCAGCATCGTGCCGATCCGCTTCTCCCAACTGTTTTCGCGGGCGATCGCCAGGCGTCGGTCACGGTGCGGATCGCTTTGCAACCGGGATTCGACGGCGTCGACGAACTCCTCCGCCTCGCCGACCAGGTCGATCAGCGGCGCGAAATTTTGCAGTTCCGCCATCCGCGTGGCCACGACGGGCTTGCCGGTCGCCAGGTACTCGAAAAATTTCAGCGGCAGGACGCCGTGCGTGTAGCGGTCGATCTTGTACGGAATCATGCAGGCGTCGAAACCGGCCATCAGCGACGGCAGTTCCTCGATCTCCTTGCGCCCGAGGAAGCGGGCGTTGGGATAGGCCAGAAACCGCTGGACCTCCAGGCCGCGGTCCGGGCCGACGAGCACGAAGCTCCAGTCCGGCCGCAGCTTGAAAAGCGCCTCGAGGAGCGCGGTGTCGATCTTGTAATTCAGGGCACCGACGAAGCCGATCACCGGCCGCGGCAGATCGCGCAACAAGGGCGAAGGCACGGCGGTCGCGGCGCGGTTGAAGAGCGCGAAATCGGCGACGTTCGGCACGAAATAGGTGTGCGGGTTGTGCCGCTTCTTTTCGTCGAAGAGGCTGCGCGCCGTGGTAAATACGGCGTCCACGGACTGCAGCAGCTTGTGCTCCATGCGCTTGGTCGCCGTCACCCAGGCGCCCGGGAAGGCGCTGTATTCGTCGACGCAGTCGTAGCAGGAAAGCACGTGCGGCAGGAACTCCAGAAACGGCTGGCTGGTCGGCGGATAGCACCAGAGGATCGCCTGGGAAAAACCGCGATCCCACATCGTCTGCCGGATATCGCCCGCCAGCAGTCGGGCGTTGGTTTTATTGATCGACCACAATTTATTGCCGAACGGCAGGGCGGACGCCGGGCGATAGACCGTCACGCCGGAGGGGTCGCGCCAATGGGACGCCCGCGCTAGCGACCGCTTGCCGCTGCCCATGGCCACCAGCGGCTCGACGTACAGCACCGCGAAATCCTCGGCCAGTCGGACGGCAATCTGCTGTTTGTTCGTCCACAGCGGCGCGTCCCAATCGGCGGTGGAAAGCATGACCACCTGACGAGGCAGATCGAACTGGGAAAATGCGCTCACGGTTGCGACTCGCCGGCGCAACGGAAACCGACGGTGGGGTCGTAAAACGACTCGGGGATCGGATCGCGGTAGGTCACCCGCGCATACATCGCCGTCGCGGCGAAACTGCCGCCGCGCGTCACCCGCCGGTCGCCTGCCGAAGGACCCGACGGATCGACGTCGTTGTCGGGCCACAGCTCGGGATCATAATAATCCGCGGCGTAATAATCGGCGGTCCACTCGGCGACATTGCCGGTCATTTCCGTCGCGCCGTACGGCGAAGCCGCATTCCCGTAATAGCCGACGGCGACCGGCCGGCCGTAACAGGTCTCATACCATTCGGTGGAATCCGAGGACTTCAGCCGAGGAACGGAAATGTCGGCCAGCCCGCAGACCGGCTCCTGCCAGCCCCAGGAGTAGATCCGCTCGTCCGCCGCGCCGCGCGCCGCCTTTTCCCATTCGGCCTCGGTCGGCAGGCGCCGGCCGCGCCACTGGCAGTAATCGGCGGCCATCCGCCACGTCACATTGACGACCGGGTAATCGTCGTACGCGTGGCTGGTGTAATACTCGTCGATTCCGGCGGCCCGATTGGTCTGCGGATCCGTGCAGACCTTCGCCCAGACGCAAGCCCGATACTGGGCGTTGGTCACCTCGCTCCGCTCGATCCAATAGGCGGAAAGCTCGACGGTGCGCTCCGGGTGCTCGTCGGAGAAAGGTTCGTCGATTTCGCCGCTGAGGAAATCGGGGTCGGGATCGTAATCCGAGCCCATCGTGAACGCGCCGGCCTCGACGTAAATCATTTCCGTCGGCGGCGCGGCGCGATAGAGATCGCTCTTGAATTCCGAGTCGCTCGGTTCGTCGCAGGCCGTCGCCCCCCAAAGACAGAGGCAAAGGCATAACGCAAAATAAAGCAGGCGCGTGGTTTGCATTCGTTGTTTCCTGGTTTCCCGTCGTCAATCAGTGGAAAAGCGCGACCATCTTAGCGAAAAAGCGGCCGGCGTTGAAGAGCGAAGAAGGCGGGCCGAGCCGGCGCTCAAACCGCTTTCCGGGAAGGCGTTCTTTCCATCAACAGCGGCAACCAGACGGATTTCCCCGGCAGCGGCAGCGTGTCGATCAAATCGGTGTGTTCCTTGCGGAACGGCCGCAGCACCAGTAAAAACGCCACGAACGAAACGAAGCCGACGAGCAGCAGCGCCGGCACCCGCCAATACAACACGCCGGCGAATGACCGGCCGGCGAAAAAGATCACCCCGCCCATGCCCAGGCTCGCAATCAGGATTTTCAGCAGGAACCGCTTGGGATAACTCGGCTGGATCATCCGATGGGTGATCCGCCACTCATAAATCGTGCTGGCGGCCAGCGACAAACTGGTAGCGACGGCCGGGCCGACGGCATGCAGCCACGGGATCAACAGCAAATCAAGCACCAGATTCAACAGCCCGAAAACCAATCGCAGGCGGACGATGGTTTTTTCGCGGTCGAGACCGAGCAGGAAGTTCGCGGTGATGCCGCTCATCTTGGCGAACGAAAGTCCGTATAGGAGCACCAGCATCGGCGCGATCGCGCCGGCCGCCGTGCCGGCCGGATACAGCAGACGCAAAATGTCCGGGCCGACCAGCGTGCCGCCGACGCAGATCGGCAGGATGAACAGATACAGGTACTCCACCGAAACGGTGAAGATCCGCCGCAGTTTTTCGCGGTCGCCCTGCGCGGCCACCTCGCTGATCATCGCCAGCGAAAAACCCTCGGAAAAGGCCAGGGAGTAGAAAGAAACGGAATAGAAGACGAAATTGTAGGCGATGACGTACCACGTGATGGGCGACAGATCGTCCAGCAACACGCCCAACAGCATGACGTCCATGCCTTTTTGAAAAACGAACTGCAGAAAATTGTAAACGTAGGTGTAACCGGAGAAGGTCAGCAGGCGCCAGAGCGAGGTCGGGGGCGGTGCGGTCGCGGCCTGATTGCCCATCGCCGGGGCTTCGCTGCGTCGCCAGCGCCAAGCCCAAAACGCCGCGGTCGCCGCGTGCATGGCGATCAGGCACCACAGGACGCCACCGATACCGCCGCCGAGCCAGACGGTCAGCGAGGCCAGCGCCAGGTACGCCGCGGTCAGGGCCGCCTGGATCAGGTTGATGTACCGTTGCTCGTAGTGGGCGACGAGAACGCGGGCCAGTAGGTTGTCCAGCCCCATCGCCAGCAGCAACACCCCGACCAGCTTGATCAGATCGGCGCGCGCCGCGTCGTGCAGTAAGCGTTCGGCCAGAAACGGCGCCAGTTGCCAGAGCGCCAGAACGGCGATGCCCGAGGCCGCCAGGCGCAAGGCGATCATCTTCCCGATCAGTTTTCGTTCGCCGCTCGCGCCGTGAGTCATCACCGTCGCCGGCAAAAAGCGCAGGATGGCGTTTTCCAGCCCCAGGGCCGCGAGCAGGACCACGATGCCGTTGAGGTTGACGGCCTGCGAAAACGCGCCGTAACCCTGATCGCCGAGCAGGCGCACGAGCACGACCGATTCGAGAAAGCGCAAAATCATCAAGGTGAACTTGCCGATCAAGTTCCAGAACATGGCATCGGCCGCTCGCGCCCCCAGTCGACCCACGCGATCCCTTTCCGTCATTGTTGCGGGAAAACGGTCACAAAGCTTCGCAACCCGCCGGCATGTTATCCAGTTCGAAGGCGTCGTGCAAAGCCCGCACCGCTTCGTTCAGATGGTTTTCGTCGATCACCACGCTGAGCTTGATCTCGCTGGTGGCCACCATTTGGATGGGAATGCCGCGCGCGGCGAGCGTGGCGAAAACCTTGGCCGGAACGTCGGCATGGGTACGCAGGCCGATGCCCACCACCGACACCTTGGCCACCGGCCCTTCCATTTCGACGCCCACCGCGCCCAATTCGTCGGCCGCGTGCTCCACCAGTTCCTTCGCCTGCATCGCCTCGGGCTTGGGCACCGTGAAGGTGAGATCGAAATAGCCGTCCACGCCGGCGTTTTGCAGAATCACGTCCAGGTGCAGCCCCGCCTCGCCCAGCGGCACGATCAGATCGCGGGTCGCCGAGGGCGTTTCGGGAACGCCCAGCACCCGGATGCGCATTTCGTTCTTCGCGTAGGTCACGCCGGTAATCGGGGTGGATTCCATGCACTGCTCCTCCGCCACCACCCACGTGCCCTCTTCGTCGCCGAAGGAGCTGCGCACGTGCAGCGGCACCTTGAATTTTTTGGCGAACGCGACGCTCCGGATGTGCAGCACCTTGGCGCCGGACCCCGCCAGCTCGAGCATTTCGTCGTGGCTGATCCGGGCCAGTTTGCGCGCCTTGGCGTAGAGATTGGGGTCGGTCGTGAACACGCCGGGAACGTCGGTGTAGATTTCGCAGACGTCGGCCTGCAAAGCCGCCGCGATGGCGACCGCCGTGGTGTCCGACCCGCCGCGTCCCAACGTGGTGACATTGCCGTCCGGGTCTTCGCCCTGAAAACCGGCGACGACCGCGATTTTGCGTTCGCCGAGCCGGTCCAGGATCGCCGTCGGATCGATCGAGGCGATGCGCGCGCGGCTGAAATTGGCGTCGGTGCGGATTTTCACCTGGTGGGCGAGAAACGAGCGCGCCTGATGGCCCAGCGATTCGATCGCCATCGCCAGCAGGGCGATGCTCACCTGCTCGCCGGTCGCGACCAACTGGTCGAGTTCGCGCTCGTTGGGGCGATCGGAGATCCGGCGGGCCAGATCGAGCAGGCGATCGGTTTCACCGGCCATGGCCGACACGACCACCACGACCTCGTTGCCTTGCTCGTGGGTTCGCACGACCCGCGCGGCGACCGCGCGAATCCGCTCGATCGTGCCGACGCTGGTGCCGCCGAATTTTTGCACAATGAGCGCCACCTAGACCGGCCCTCCCAAATCCTTCACCACCGTCCGCCAGCGGTCGACGATCGAACGAAAAGCCAACTCTCGGACCTCGCCGGCAAACGAAAAGTGAATCCACAGCGTCTCGTCCGGCATCATTTTCGGCGCTCGCTCGGCCCATTCCACCGCCGCGACGCCCTCGCCCCAGAGATATTCCTCCGCCCCGATGCGCGCCAGGTCATCCTCGTTGGCGAGCCGGTACAGATCGAAATGAAAAAGCGGCAACCGTCCCTGGCGAAACGTCGCCAGCAAAGTGAATGTGGGGCTGGTTACCGGAACGTCTTCCGGAACTCCCAAACCGCGCGCCAAACCCTGGACGAACCGCGTTTTTCCAGCGCCCAGGTCGCCGACCAGCGCCAGCACATCGCCCGGCCGCAGCAAACCCGCCAGTCGCGCCGCCAGCGCGCGGGTTTCGTTTTCGCTATGGGTTTCCAGCCTGCCCAGGTCCGTCAATCCGCCGACTCCGTTTCCAGTTCGTCGAGTTGATCTTCCATGGATTTGATCGTCGCGGGCAGTTCCCGTAGCACGGCGCCGGCCGTGAGCGCACGCTCACCGACGTTGTCAGCGGCTCGGTCGCCGGCCAGGCCATGCAGATACACCCCACAAATCGCGGCGGTCAGCGGGTCCATTTCCTGCGCGATCAACCCGGCGATCAGACCGGTCAATACGTCCCCCATGCCGCCGCTGGCCATGCCTGGGTTGCCCGTGGGATTGATCCAGGCCTGTCCGTCCGGCGCGGCGACGACTGTGCGGGCGCCTTTGAGCACGACGATCGCCTTGATTTTCTTCGCCAGCGCGATGGCCGATCCCAAACGATCGGCCTGAACCTGTTCCGTCGGCACACCCAGCAGGTGCGACATTTCACCCGGATGGGGCGTCAGCACCAGCGGTCCGTGTTCGGCTTCCAACAGTTTGAGATTCGGCGCCAGGTTGTTGAGTCCGTCCGCGTCGATGACCAGGGGGATTTTCAGCGCGGTAGCCAAGCCGGCAACCAGGGTTTCCAGACTATCGGAGCGGCCCAATCCCGGGCCGAGCGCCACGACGCTTTTCTTTTCGGCCAGCGCCAAAACCGCGTCGAGCGCCTCCGCGGAAAATCGCCCGTGGCCGTCGTCGGCCAGCCCGGCCTTCAGCGCCTCCAACAAGGCCGTTTCGACCGGTAAAAGGATCGAACCGGGGACCGCCGCCGTGACCAATCCCGCCCCCGCCGTCGACGCGGCTTCGGCGGCCATCACGACCGCGCCGCTCATCCCGCGCGAACCGCCGACGATCAGTGCATGGCCGAAATCGCCCTTGTGCGACTCGGGATCGCGCGGCCCGAAATGCTGCGCGACGTCGATCTCGGTGATGAGATGAACGGGCAGTTCGACGATCTGTTGCAGAAAATACGGCAGGGAGATGTCGACGATTTCCACCTCGCCGCAATATTCGACGCCCGGATTCACGAACAGGCCGATCTTCGGCACCGCCAGCGTGCAAGTCAGATCGGCAATGACCGCCGGGCCGGTCGGGTATCCGGTGTCGGCGTTGAGGCCGCTGGGAACGTCCACGGCAACGACCGGCGCCTCGAGTTCGTTGACCAGGTCGATCAGGTCCGCGCCCGGCCCCTCGATCGCCCGCGTCAATCCGGTGCCGAACAACGCGTCGACGACGACGCCGGCTTCGCTCAACGCCTCGGCCGCCCGGGCCAATTCCTTTTCCTTGCGCAATTCGCCGATCGGCACGCCGATCCGCTCGGCGACGCGGCAGTTGGCTCGCGCGTCGCCCGTCAGCTTGTTTTTCAGTCCCAACAGGAAGCATTCGACCTCGTAACCGCGATTGAAAAGTTGCCGGGCGATGACGAAACCGTCACCGCCGTTATTGCCCGGACCGCACAGCACCAGGATCCCGAGTTCGCACTCTTCCGGATAGTGTTCGCCGATCAGGTCGGCCACGCCGCGGCCGGCGTTTTCCATCAGCACGATCCCCGGAATACCGTAATGTTCGATCGCCAGTCGATCCATGGCGCGCATCTGCGCGGCAGTGGCCAGTTTCATCGGTCCTCTCCTTCCAACACGACCATGGCGATGGCCTGACGATCGTCATGGCTGAGACTCAGGTGGATTTCCGTCACGCCCCGCGCGGCCAGCAGCGCGGCCGCCCCGCCCGTGGTCCGCAGGCGCGGTCGGCCGTCATCGTCGTTTTCGACCCAGATCTCGGTGAGTGCGACGGAAAAGAGCGGCAGTTGCATGGCTTTAAGCCAGGCTTCCTTGGCGGCGAAGCGGGCCGCCAGTCGATCCGGGCGGTCGGCCGCCTGCCGGATTTCAACCGGATGAAAGACGCGGGAACGAAAGCGCGGCGTCCGTTCGAGGATCCACCCCAGACGCTCGACGGACACCAGATCGACGCCGACGCCCCGGATCACGGCTCATTCGAACGGACGGACGCCGTTCATGGCGTCGATCATTTCGCGGACGGCCTGATCGAGGCCCACGAACAGCGCGCGGGCGATGATCGCGTGGCCGATATTCAATTCGCGGATTTCGGGAATCGCGGCGATCGGGCCGACGTTTTTGTAATCGAGCCCATGCCCGGCCGCCACGCCCAGGCGCAACTTGCCGGCCATCCGCGCCGCGTCGACCACCGCCTGGAATTCCCGTTCGCGGTCCGCCGATTTCTTCGCCTCGCAGTAGCGGCCCGTGTTGATTTCGACCACCTTGGCGCCGACCTCGCGCGCCGCCTTGACCTGATCGAGATCGGGATCGATGAACACGCTCAGTTCGATCTCGTGTTCCTCGAACAGGTTGGCCGCGCCGCGGATGCCGTCCTTATTGTGCAGGATATTCAACCCGCCCTCGGTCGTCACTTCCTCGGGCCGCTCGGGAACGAGCGTCACCATATCCGGCCGCACCTCGCAGGCGATGCGCAACATTTCCTGGCTGACGGCCATCTCGACGTTCAAATGGGTTTTCACCGTCCGGCGGAGGATTTCCAGGTCGCGATCCTGAATGTGCCGCCGGTCGCCCCGCAGATGAACCGTGATCCCGTCCGCGCCGGCCAGTTCGGCGAGGCCCGCGGCCAGCACGGGATCGGGCACGTCGATTTTCCGCGCCTCGCGCACCGTGGCGACATGGTCGACGTTCACGGATAATTTGACGGGCATTTTCGTTTCCTCCCTAGATCGCGCGACGCGAAACGCCGGCGGCGGCGATTCCGCCGCGCCTCGCCGGCGCGTTCTCTATTTAATCTTTTTTTTACCCGATTTTTTCGCCTGGTCGAGGATGGTGACCTTGACCGGCGGCATGTTGACTTTTCGGAACCCCATCCCCTCGGGCACCTTCAAATCCGGGACGACCTCGTAGGTTCCGCCGGGTTCCAGGCCGCCCGCGTCCAGCACCAACTTCAATTCGTTCGGTGTCAACTGCAACAACGGCGCCTGCGCACCCTCGAGTTGCACGTCCAACTCGGCGCGGTTCAACCGGCATTCCGTCGCGCAATTCCGCACCTCGATGGGGATGCCATAGAAAATGCGGCTGATGTTCGGCTCGCCGATCTGCACCGTGATCTTGACGCTCTGATCGTTGACCGCCTCGACGTGCCGATTGATCAGATCCAGGCCGACTTCGACCGTGAAGGTTTTGCCGTGCCCGGTCAGGTCGATGATTTCGGTATCGACCTCGGTCAACAGATCGACCTCTTCCTTGGCGCCGGAAATTTCCACCAGCTCCGGCTCGACCAGCGTGCCGAGCACTTCCAACCCCTCGGACGGTTTGCCGCGGAAAATCGGGTTGACCCGCACCGTCTTGTTCTTGCGCTCGGATATCGTGATTTGAATCTGGCTGGGGACGATTTCGGTCACCTTGGCGCCGTTGGACAAACCCTCGATTTTCGGCGCGTAAACCTTGGCGACCATCGGCCCGGGCAGCGCGCCCATCAGATCGATGACATAGCGCAATTGCCGGTCGCGGATGCCGCGTAAAACCGTGCGCGGGCCGCGGACCTTGATTTCCAGTTCGTTCGGCAGATCGGAAGTGCGGATGAGCGACCGCGACAGATTTTTCGTTTCCACGCTGACCTTGGCCGGGACCTCCGACTCGGTCTGGCCCAGACTCACATAAATCCAAAGCACGACCGCAAAGCCCAGGCTGACGAGCTTGAACAGCAGGTTGGTGGTGAAAAATCGGATGATCTTCTGTTTCATCGTTACCCGAGATGCGTATGCAACAGGTCGGTCAACTGCTCGGCCGACAAGTTGCTGGTGATCCGCCCTTCGATCGCCATGCTGACCTGCGCGCGCTCCTCCGAAACGATCAACACGATCGCGTCGGTTTCCTGGGAGACGCCGATGCCCGCCCGGTGGCGCGTGCCCATATCCTTATCCAGCTCGACCTCGGTGGCCAGCGGGAAGAAGCAACCCGCCGCCACGATCCGCCCCTTGCGGATGATCACCGCGCCGTCGTGAATCGGCGAGGACGGCAGAAAAATGCTGACGATCAACTCGCGGCTGATCGCGGCATCGAGTTGGATGCCTTCCTCGATGTACTCGTTCAGGCCGGTTTCGCGCTCCAGCACGATCAGGGCGCCGATGCGCCGGTTGGTCAGCGCGGTGGTCGAACGGACCAGTTCCTCGACGTATTCGGATTCCTCGGCCGGCGGCGCCGCAAAGGGATTGCGCGCGAATTTGGCCAGGCCGCGCCGGATTTCCGTTTGAAACAGAACGACGATCATCAGGATCAGGCTGCCGAGAAACGTCGACAGCATCCAGTGCAGGGTGTAGAGGCCCATCACGTCGCTCAGCGCGTAGACGAAGAAAATCACGCCCAGGCCGACCAGGATTTGCAGGGCGCGGGTTCCGCGGATCATCAGCAGGATGCGATAAATCACCAGCGCGACGAGAAAGATATCCAGCAGATCAATGAAATTGATCTCGAAGAATGTCGAGCGCAGGGTTTCGAAAAATTCCGGATTCATCCGCCCGCCTGTTTGATCGCCGTCGCCACCTGGATCGCCTGGACGGCCGCAGCCACGTCGTGCACCCGCACCAGACGCGCCCCCAGAGCAACCGACAACGAAACCGCCGCCAAGGTTCCCGGTAGCCGCGCCGCCGCGCCGGCGCCGGTCAAGGCGCCGATGAACGCTTTTCGGCTCGGACCGATGAGAACCGGGAATCCCGTTGCCGTCAATCGGCCCAACCGGCCGAGTAAAGTCAGATTGTGCTCCAAATTCTTGCCAAAACCGATGCCGGGGTCAATGACGATGCTTTCGCGGGCGATCCCGGCGGACTGGGCAAAGGCGGCCCGCGCCGCCAAAAAATCCGTCACTTCCGCCAGCACGTCGGAATAATGCGGCGCTTGTTGCATCGTCTCCGGCGTCCCCTGCATGTGCATCAGCACCACGCCGGCGCCGGTCGCCGCCGCCAGTTCCGCCATCGGCGGATCGCTCAAGGCGGAGACATCGTTGATGATGTTCGCTCCGGCTTCGATCGCGGCCCGCGCGACCGCCGCCCGCCGGGTATCGACGCTGATCGGGACGGCGCTCTGCCGGCGGATCGCCTCGATGAGCGGAACCACCCGGCGGATTTCCTCCTCGACGGAGACCGCCTGGGCGCCCGGCCGGGTCGATTCGCCGCCGATATCCAGAACGTCGGCGCCTTCGGCGATCAAGCGGTCAGCGTGTTCGCGCGCCGCCGGCATCGCGAAAAACTTGCCGCCGTCGGAAAAGGAGTCGGGCGTTACGTTGACGATACCCAGGACGGCGATCTTCGCGGCGAGGTCCAGTTCGGCCCCGCGAATCTTCCAGATCAAAGGCCGGTCTCCGGGTCTTCGCCGGCGGGAGTCTTCTCGTTGCGCTGATAATGCGCGGCGACTTCCTCGGGCGTCAGCGGCGCCGCTTTAGGCACTTCCGCCTCGGCCGGAGGTTCTGCCGGGACTTCCGGCGGCGTGACAGGCTGGCGAACGATTTCCCGTCCTTCCAGCAGGCCTTTCAACTCCTCGCTGTCGATCGTCTCGAACTTGAGCAGGGAATCGGCGATCGCGTCGAGCACCGAGCGGTTTTCGGTGAGGATCTGCCGGGCGTGACGATAAGCCTCGCGCATGATCGACTGGACTTCCTCGTCGATTTCGCGGGCCGTCTGCTCGGAAAAATCCTTGTGATGGCTGATGTCGCGGCCGAGGAAAACCATTTCTTCCCGATGCCCGAAGGTCTGCGGACCCATTTTCGTGCTCATGCCGAATTCGCACACCATCCGCCGCGCCAACTGCGTGGCGCGTTCCAGGTCGTTGGCCGCGCCCGTGGTCATCGTGCCCAGCGCGATTTCCTCCGCCGCCCGGCCGCCCATCGCAAAAGCCAGGTTGCTGATCAGGTATTCGCGCGAGGTGATGAAGCGGTCGTCCTCGGGCAATACCTGGGTCAGGCCCAGCGACATGCCGCGCGGGATGATCGTCACCTTGTGCACCGGATCGATGTGCGGCACCTTCATGCCGACCAGCGCATGGCCCGATTCGTGATAAGCGATCATCCGCTTTTCCTCGTCGGAAATCAGCATGCTGCGGCGCTCGGTGCCCATCATCACCTTGTCTTTGGCTTGTTCCAGCTCTTCCATCGTGACCTTGGGCTTGTTGCGCCGCGCGGCCAGCAAAGCGGACTCATTGACCAGATTGGACAAATCCGCGCCGGTGAATCCGGGGGTGCCGCGGGCGATGACCGCCAGATCGACTTTTTCGTCGAGCGGCACTTTTTTCGAATGCACCTTCAGGATGCCGAAACGGCCCTTGAAATCCGGCACCGGCACGACGACCCGGCGGTCGAAGCGTCCCGGCCGTTGCAACGCGGGGTCCAGTACGTCGGGACGGTTGGTGGCGGCGATCAGGATGACGCCCTCGTTCGATTCGAAACCGTCCATTTCGACGAGCAGTTGGTTCAGGGTCTGTTCGCGCTCGTCGTGGCCGCCGCCCAATCCCGCGCCGCGATGCCGGCCGACGGCGTCGATTTCGTCGATGAAGATGATGCACGGTGCGTTCTTCTTGCCCTGGATGAACAGGTCGCGCACCCGGCTCGCGCCGACGCCGACGAACATTTCCACGAAATCGGAGCCGGAAATCGAGAAGAACGGCACGCCCGCCTCGCCCGCGATCGCGCGCGCCAACAGGGTTTTGCCGGTGCCGGGCGCGCCCATGAGTAAAACGCCCTTGGGGATCCGGCCGCCCAGGCGTGTAAACCGTTTCGGATCTTTCAGGAAGTCGATGATTTCCGAAAGTTCTTCCTTGGCTTCGTCAATGCCCGCCACGTCTTTAAACGTGATTTTATTGGTTTTTTCCGAAACGAGCTGGGCGCGGGCCTTGCCGAAGCTCATCGCCTTGCCGCCGCCCGCCTGGATCTGCCGCATCAAAAAGACGAACAACCCGATCATGAGGATCATCGGGATCCAGTTCATCATGATGCCCCAAACCAAACCGTTGGATTCGGGGACGATGGTGTAATCGACCTTGTTTTCCTGCAACACGTCGTACAACTGGTCGGATTCGTAGCCGACCGTTTCGAATTTGGTCAGGTTGTTTTCCTGCGGCGCGGTGAAAGTGCCGGAAATCAGGCGACCTTTGATGGTGACGTCCTTCACGACGCCGGCTTTCACTTTTTCCTTGAATTGCGCGAAGGAAATGGCCTCGCTGCGTTGCGTGTTCTGATAAACCAGATTGAACATGATGATCGCGCTGATCACGAGAAACAGGATCAAGGCGACGTTCTTATAAGCAGGCCTCAACAATTTCTCCTTTTCTACCACCAGGATCCGAATTGGATTCAACTTGCTATCGTATCATAACCATTCCAGGCGAACCAACACCCTTTTTTCGCTTTTTGGGGGTGAAATCAACATTTTTCCCGCACGGATGCCCGGAATCAGCAGAATTTCTTCGTTTCGCGTCAAAAGCGGCCAGACGGGCCGTAAGTTGCGGGGGATTTTGGCGTTCACGAACAGGTTTTGCAACTTGACCGGTTTTTCGATGCCGGCGGCGTTCATCCGCGCTCCCGGCCACGTCGGACGCCAGCGGCACTCGCCCAGTTGCGACTCGGCCACCCACCATCCGGTCGCCGCTTCATCCACGTTTGACCGTACCGACAACTGCAGGCGCCCGTCGGCAAAAGTGTGATCTTCGTCGGGGCGCGCTGCGAAGGGTTCCCAGGGTTGATAGGTCGCCGGTTCCTCCTCGCACCAATGCAAATCCTGATAACCGCGTTGCGCCATCAGGCCGTTCGGCAGGCGGTACGGGCCCGCCGGGCCGGGGGCGAGAACCAACCGGTCCAGGTCGGCGATCACCCGGCGCGGCGGCACGAGATTCTTTTCGTGGAGCCACCGCCGCAGCACCAAGGCGCGCCGGGCCGGGGAAAACGCCGCCAATCGGACGACATCCAGCCCCGCGGGTGTGCGGCAGGAACGCCAATCGGCTGCGGCGACTTCCTCGATCACCGCGCGCTCCTCGCCGGCCAGTTCGGCCAGGCGACCCAGGGCGGACAGCGATTTCTCGCCGGCGAGTTCGACGACGAGCGGCACGAGCCGGTCGCGCAGGCGGGTGCGCATGTATCGCTGGTTGGCGTTGGACGGGTCTTCGCGCCAGCTTCGGTCGCCCGCCTGCAGATATTTTCGCAGCTCGCTCCGACGCAGGCCGAGCCACGGCCGGCCGAAGATTCCCAGCCGCTCCCGAATGCCGGCCAGGCCGCTCGGGCCGGTGCCGCGCAACAGGCGGAACAGCAGCGTTTCCGCCTGATCGTCGAGCGTGTGCGCGGTCAGCACGATCGCCAGATCCTCCTCCGCCGCCACGCGTTCCATTTCGCGGTAACGCGCCTTCCGCGCCGCGTCGTGCAGGTTGCCCGCGAATTCGGCGGGGTCCAGGTGAATGAGCCGTAGCGGCACCTGGAGCGCGGCGGTCAGTTCGCGGCAGAACGCGGCGTCGTCGTCCGCCGACGAGCGCAAATGATGGTGCACGTGAATCGCCACGAGGGCCAGATCGCGCTTGCCCGCCAGCTCGTGCGCGGCGTGCAAAAGCGCCACGCTGTCGCCGCCGCCGGACAAGCCGATCCCGATCCGTTTCGGTGAACCGAAACGCCGCCAGGCGGCATCCAGGGCGCGGACCGGATTCATTCTTCCTTGTAGGTGAGAATGTGCAGCACTTCCTCGGGATTATCGGTGGCGAAAATCGACAGCAGAATCACTTCCCGGCCCTTGCGATAGATCGCCAGGTATTCATCGCCGGTTTTCTCGCTGAGGCGTTTCCAGCCGAGCGGCTCCAGGCGTTTTTCGTAAAAGGCCAGCAAGTTTTCCGATGTTGCCGCGGTCAGCAGCCGCACCTGAAAGGAGCCGTCCGGCGCGTAGGCGCGCTCGATGACCTTGCCGCTCGGGTACAATGGAACGTTGGGGAGTTTTTTCGCGACGCGCACGTCGCGTTGATTCGGGTCTTCGGGGGTCGGCGCCCCGCCCGCTTTTTCCTTGTGGCAGGCCGGCGCCAACAGAAGGCAGAGGACGCCCAGCGCGATCCACCACCCGAGCCGCCGGTTTTGCCGCTTGATCACGTTCGCCCGCCTACAGGTAAATTTGCACGCCGATCAGGCCGAGCCACGCGCCCAGGTCCAGATTGTCGGCGAAATTGTCCCGGCTCTGGGCGAAGGTCCAGCGCCCTTCCATTTTGAGCCCGACGTATTTGTCGAACATGAAGTCGTAACCGACCAGGGCGAGATAATGGAAAATCCACTCGTCGTAGGAATCGGTGACCGGCGTTTCGTTCAACACGCCGCGCCGTTCAAGAGTCGAGTACAGGTAACCGGCGCCGCCGCCGACGTAGGGATTGAAGCGCCAGTAGCGGCCGATCTCGATTCGTAGCAGGGCGTCGGCGACGCCGGCGCGGAAAAAGCTGCGCCCCGGACGATCCAGGTCGATCCAACTTTCGTGGTATTCCTCTTTTTCCGGTTTGCCTTCGCCGTAGAGAAAACCGACCGAGGCCGCGAGCGAAAACGGCTTCCAGAGATAATATTTGACTTCGCCGTCGGCCCCGCCGAAGTAGGGAAACTCCGTGCGGATTTCATTCGTCGTGGGCACGCCGATCGCGCCCGACAGGCCGAACGAAAAGCCGCACCGGGCCGGCGTCTGGGCGAAGGCCGCGACCGGCGCGATCGCCAGCAGCACCAGCAGAAATCCGAGTAATCTTGGCCGCATCCCCATCCTTACGCGTGGTTTTCGCTCACTATAGCGAATTGCGTTCAGGATGCAACGGTCGGCGCGGAAAATCAATGAAAAGAAATTCGAATTCGCCGTTTATAAATCGGGCAGCCGCACCGGCGTGAAATCGACCGCGTCGGCGGCGCACAGGATGTACCGCACCCCGTTGCGCTCGCCCTGCAACCCGAGGCGATGATCGCGCACGCCGTGCAGATGACCGTAAACGCAAAGCGCGACGCCGTGCCGCTCGAGCAGGTCGGTGAAACCCGCTTCAGCCGACCCGGTGATCAGCGGCGGAAAGTGCAGTAGGGCGATTTTAGGCCGGCCGGCCGGCGCGGACGCCAGGCTGATTTCCAGCCGGCCGCGCTCGCGGGCGTACAACTTGGGATCGTCGCCGCCCTCCTGCCCGGCGCCCGGAATGTTCCAGCCGCGCGTGCCGCAAATCGCGACGCCGTCCATGACCAGGTGGTCGTTCTGGATCGCCGCCAGGCCCGGCGGCAGCAGTTCGCGGACCTTGCCGATCGCGTGCCACCAGTAATCGTGGTTGCCGCGCAGCAGCACCTTCCGCCCCGGCAGCGCCGCGATGAATTCGAGGTCGGGCCGCACCTGCTCTTCCTTCATTGCCCAGGAGATGTCGCCGGGAATCAGCACAACGTCGTTTTCGCCGACGACCCGGCGCCAGTTTTCGGCGATGCGGCGCGGATGGTCCTCCCATTGCGGGCCGAAGAGATCCATCGGTTTTCCCATGGCGAAACCCAGGTGCAAATCGGCCAGCGCATAAAAGGCCACGTCGTCTCCTTGTGCGGCGAACGGCGGCAGATTACCCCGCCCGCCGGGCCCGGTAAAGACGAAAACCGCACGCCGTTTCGCGGCCGACATTCCGCTTGACTTTGCCGGCCGAAACTGGCATATAAACACCCCTCGAAAGGGATGTTTGATCTTTCGTTTTGTATTCCACAGTAGCTCAGTCGGTAGAGCGGTCGGCTGTTAACCGATTGGTCGGGGGTTCGAGTCCCTCCTGTGGAGCATCATCATTGAGCCTTATCAACTTGTTGATGAGGCTCATTTTATTTGACATGGCCTACAATGTCTATATTTTACAGAGCGCTTCTTCGGGGAAATATTACTGTGGAAGCACCGCGGATCTGGAAGACCGCCTAACAGGCTGTTGAAGAATCGACTTTCCGGCATGATTTTTCGAAGTGAAGCGGGTTGATGGCGGTTGCGGCAGCAAAAACGGCGATCGCTGGTGGGATATTTGGTGCCGCCGGGGCGGCGCGGGCCGCCCGGCGGGCGGCTCGA